>DATMBI010000001.1:0-3593 GCA_035559375.1 Gemmatimonadaceae bacterium
CCAGCCGTTATACCGACCATCCACTGGCCCACAGACGTGGGGCCCGGACGGGAGCGCAACGGCGCATCCCGAAGCACCCCCTCTCCCTCCGTCACTGCGACAGTGACTGGCACTCCACCAAGCACACGCCCGTCCGCCCCACGCACCACGAAAGCCGGAGGCGGATCGAGAGTGGATCCCACCACCACGCGCTCCGGCGGCTGCCGCACCGCCTCCAATACGGCAGGTCGCAATGGAGCTCCAGGATCATCGCGGCAACCGGCAACTGAGAGAGCTGACAGGCTGAGTGGCAGGACCCACCGCCTGCATCGAAGACACCGACGTATCGAACCCCAAGCGTACGACACTAGGGAACCGCCGTTCTAAGGCCGCGGAACACTCCCCAAGAATCGAGTCGCAACCGCAGCGGCTCGGTGCCCGGCACGAAGTACTCCCTGTAGCGACGATCAGGAGGTGTAGCTGGTTCCGCCAGTGCACCGCTGGCGCGATCGAGCTCCGCTACTATCATCCCGGCCGGGGCAATCCAAGGTGCCCCTCGCCATGAACCAGCACGCTGCACCATGCGTGCGAAAATCGGTGCCGCTAACGTCCCACCGGCCGCGCCCGCAGCGATCTGCCGCGGCTTATCGAAGCCCAGCCACACCCCTGCCACGATCTCCGGAGTCATTCCCACGAACCAGACATCGGTATTGCCGTCCGTGGTGCCCGTCTTTCCCGCTACCGGAACGGCCTCTGGAAGGTAGCGCCGTACCGCCGTAGCCGTACCTCTTTCCACCACGTCGCGGAGTATATCGCGCATCGAGAATGCCACTGCCGGATCCAGTACTTGCCGAGGCGGTTGGATCGGGTTGCTCCAGACCGTGCGACCGGTAGCGTCCTCTATGGAAGTGATGAACCTAGCCTCGACTCGTGCACCTAGATTGGCTATGGCAGCATACGCGGTCACGAGGTCCAGTGGTTGAACCGCTGCTGCCCCGATCGCGCTGGACGGGAAAGCTGGAATCTCGGCCGCGATTCCCAGTCGCTGCGCCATGGAAACCACGCGCCCTAGACCCACGCGCATGGCCAGCTGAACGGCTACCGTGTTGCGAGAGTAGGCTAGGGCATCGCGCAATGTAATCGGACCGAGATAACCTCCGTCGGCATTGGCTGGCCGGTAAACAGTGCCATCTTCGAGCGGGATCGCCAGCGCAGTATCCGCCAGGAGCGCGTTAGGCGGAATGCCAGCCTCTAACGCAGCCAGATAAACAACCGGCTTGAACGCCGAGCCCGGCTGGCGCCTTCCATCCACAGCACGGTTGAATGGTGAAGCGGCGTAATCTCGGCCGCCGACCAGAGCGCGCACGTCGCCCGTGTACGGGTCCAGCGCCACTATCGCGCCCTGGAGGTAATCGGCCTTACCCTTGGAAGGATCTGTGTAACGAGGATGACCGTATCCAGCCCGGCGTTCGACCTCCGCCAGCCCCTCAGAAAGTGCTTCGACCGCCGCCCGCTGTAGAGCCGGATCGAGCGTGGTGTGAATACGATAACCGCCGCTGCCTACCGGAAACCCCGCCCGCTGCGCCTGGATGCGTACGACGTCCACGAAATACATAGACGGTGCGGCAAAACCAGCTCCGGGCGCGACCTTGAGCGGTTCCCTCTTCGCCGCTTCTGCCTGCTGCTTAGTTATGTAGCCCTGTTCAGCCATCAGCGAGAGGACCAAGTTTCGGCGCGCCCTGGCTCGATCAGGATGTGTTATGGGATCGTACAGCGCCGGGCCTTTGGGAAGGGCCGCCAGCGTCGCGGCCTCGGCTAGCGACAACTGCGACGCTCTCTTGCCGAAATAGTGGCGCGCTGCCGCCTCCACCCCGTACCAGCGATGTCCGAAGTGGATCTGGTTCAGGTAGGCCTCCAGAATTTGCTCTTTGGTGTAGTGCCGCTCCATCTCGCGTGCGGCCGCCTGCTCGCGCAGCTTGCGGACGATACTGCGGTCCGAACGATCCACTAGGTCGGGGTGCATGTTCCCCACCAGTTGCTGCGTGATCGTGCTCGCCCCCCGGACGTTGCCGCGCACCGCGTCGCGCAATGCACCGGCGATTCCCACGAGGTCCACGCCGTCGTGCTGATAGAAGCGTTGATCCTCTATGGCGACGAACGCCTGCGGCACGTACTTGGGCAGCGAGTTCAGCGGCACGCTGGTACGCCACTCGCTTCCTATCTCTCCGATAAGAGAGCCATCGCGTGCCAAGACCAGAGAGGACTGAGGAGGTTGGACAATGCGCCAGGCCTCGCCCGTTGCTTGGCGTTCGCCCTGCTGAGCTGACAGAGGAGCGCTGAGAAGCAGGGTGATCGCGATCGCACGGCGGCACACCGCAATCGACGAGAAGCCAGTTCCCCGACGGAGTAACCCCTCGCCAGGACAGCCAGCCTGTGGACGTGGATCGTAGAACATCGCACAATAGAGTACACGCGACACCAGTTACGTTTCCCAGTTACCCGCTGGAGTCGGCTTAGCTGCGCACCGAATCGATGCTTGTCTTGAACCGAAGGAGACTTCCATGCACGTCTACGAGACGGCAGCACCGACCGAATCGTATTTCGCCTCGGACACCGTGCTCCGGCCCCGCCTTCTCGAGCCTGTGCTCCATGCGGTCGGAGACCTCGCTAGTAGGCGGGATCTAGAGCTGGCAGTTGGTTTTCATGATTCGCCGTTCGGACCTGTACTTCTAGGTGCCAGCGAGGTGGGAACCAGCCAGCTGGGCATAGCTTGGCTGTCATTCGTGACGAACTCGCGCGCCCGAGCGCTCGCGGCACTTCGGGAAAGCTGGCCAGGCGTCCAGTTGGTTCGATCCGATCAGCTCACCGCCGAACTGGTGGAAGGCATCTTCGCTAAGTGCGGGAACGGGCGTAGCCAGGGGCGGATACCTCACTTACCGCTGCTCGTCCGCGGTACCGACTTCCAGGTCAAAGTATGGAAGGCGCTCCTACGGATACCAACCGGGAGCGTAGCCACCTACAAGGACGTAGCACAGGCCGTCGGAGCGCCCGCAGCTACTCGTGCTGTCGGTAACGCAGTCGGTCGGAACCCGGTCGCCTTTCTTATCCCGTGCCACAGGGTAGTGCGCTCCACCGGGGCGCTGGGTGGCTACCGCTGGGGCACCGAGCGCAAGAGGCTCATTCTCTCCTGGGAGGCGCTCCACGCGGGAAGCTAACGGACATAGTTTCGCCTAGAGAAGAGGCCTAGGGTCGAGCTCGGCAGCCACCGTCGGCAGCCGTCGCGCGTGCCGGGTCGCGCAGCTCGGCGATGATGCGTGCTGCAGCCGCGTCCAAAGCGCTTCGCTCAGGGACCGTCGAATTGGGAAACGGGAGGGCGATTTCGAAACCGTCGCTCGCGCGCCTGGGGATCACGTGAACGTGATAGTGGTGCACGTTTTGGCCAGCCGATTCTCCACTGTTGACGACGATATTGAGTCCGTCGCAGCGGGCTACCCGTTTGGCTATGGGAGCGAGCCTCAGGGCCACGTCGAACAAGTGCATAGCCAGCGCTACGGGTATGTCGTCGAGCGAATCGTAGTGCGATCGCGGCACCACAAGTAGATGGCCGACGTTGA
>DATMBI010000002.1:0-17120 GCA_035559375.1 Gemmatimonadaceae bacterium
CCGGCTGGGCGCAGGCGATCACGTACCACCGCGACGTATTAGGTGACGAATCCTACCGGGGGGCGATAGCTGTGGTGCTGGGAGGCGAAGGATCTGTCGCTACCAACGGGTTCTGGTCGGCCCTGACGATGGCCACCACGCTCAGCTTGCCGCTCCTGTTCTACATCGAAGACAACGGGCTCGGCATCTCCGTGCCCGGCAGCCTCCAAACGCCGGGCGGGAACATCGCCCGCAACCTGGCGTCCTTCCAGAATCTCTTGGTGCACGATGGAGACGGTACCGAGCCGGCCGAGGCCGCCTCACTGCTGTACTCGGCCGTCGAGCACGTTCGTGCTGGAAAGGGTGCAGCACTGGTGAGGCTGACCGTGCCACGACTCTGCGCCCACTCGGGGCCGGACAATCAGCGCGCTTACCGCAGCGACGCCGAAATCGAGGCGGACTGGAAGCGCGACCCGCTCCCGAAACTGGAACGTTACCTAGTCCCGGCATTGCTCACTCCCGAAGAATGGGGCGAACTGCAGAAGACCGTAGCCAGCGATGTGGAACGAGGGCTGGCAGCAGCACGCGCTAGGCCCGCACCGGATCCATCTCGGGTGCGCCGGTTCGTCTACGCCGAGCCGCTGCAGCCCGGCGATAACGAGCCCATGGGTGGCATGACCGACGCCGAGCGCGCCAGCCTGCCTGCGACGCCACATGCCGACCCCGACGGGGAGGTGGTCCGCTTTGCGGAGGCGATTCGCCGAACCCTCCGGCGCGAACTCGCCGTGAACCCCAAGCTGCTAGTCTTCGGTGAGGACGTCGGAGTCAAGGGCGGTGTGCACCTGGTTACCGAAGGCCTGCAGCGCGAGTTCGGTGAGCGCCGAGTATTCGACACGAGCCTTTCGGAGGAGGGGATAGTGGGGCGAGCGGTCGGCATGGCCATAGCCGGTCTCGTCCCGGTGGCCGAGATCCAGTTCCGCAAGTACGCCGATCCGGCCACGGAACAGCTGAACAATTGCGGCACGATTCGCTGGCGCACCAATAACCGCTTCTGTGCCCCTATAGTCGTGCGTATGCCAGGCGGGCATGGCAAAGACGTAGGTGATCCCTGGCACTCGGTCAGCGCCGAAGTGCAGTGGGCACACGCTATCGGGTGGCAGGTTGCGATTCCTTCTAACGCGGCCGACGCCGTCGGTCTTCTGCGCGCCGCCATGCGTTCTCCTAATCCTACCATCTTTTTCGAGCATCGGGCTCTGCTGATGACCAGCGAGGGATCCGCACACTATCCGGGAGACAACTACGTGTTGCCGCTGGGCGTAGCCAACGTACTGCGTGAAGGCGCAGACGCCACGCTGGTGACATGGGGCGCGATGGTGCATCGTTGCCTCGAAGCATGCGACCGCGTGGGCGCTTCTATAGAGGTGATCGATCTGCGCACCATCGCGCCGTGGGACAAGGCGCGGGTGCTGGAGTCGGTAAAGAAGACCGGGCGCTGCCTCATCGTTCACGAGGACACGCTTACCGCTGGCTTTGGCGCCGAGATAGCTGCGGTCCTTGCAAAAGAGGCGTTCTGGTATCTCGACGCGCCGGTAGAGCGGCTCTGCGTGGACGACGTCCCGATGCCGTACCACCCGGTTCTTCTCGAGGCCGTATTACCGGCACCTGACCGGATCGCTGCCCGCCTGGAACGACTCCTCAGCAGTTGACGTCAAGCATCAGCAGCGCTACTGCCGGCACCTACCGGTTCGGTGACCGAAACGCCCGAGCTGGCCACCACGCGCTTCGCCACGGCCCGCGGTCCGAAATGCAACAGCAAGCCGACTTCCTTTCCCGAACAGCGTAAATGGTTGAGGAGTTGGAAGCGCTCGGACTCGCAAAGCTCTTGCCCGGCGCGAATGGCGACTACCACCGTGTCGGCGACCACCAAATCCGCGCGGAAGGTACCCACCGATACACCCTTGTATCGCACGCCTAACGACACCTCGCGCGCCACCGGCACGCGGCGCTGGTACAGTTCGAGTGCCAGCGCCCTCGTGTAAACGCTTTCCGAAAAGCCGTAACCCAGCTCTCCGTACACCGTATAGAAGGCGGCGATGACTTCGCCGGTAAGCGTTCCGTGAAGTAGCTCTGTCTGCATGGCTCTCGTTTCCGTGCGTTCTGCGCACCATCGCGACTTCGATTCCGGCTACAGAACGCGCGACGCACTCAAACTGCAAGTGTGCTACCGGCAGCGCGAAATCGCTACTGCGCACCGTGCATCCAGGCAACGCAGGGCGTCACAGCGGCTTGAAGTACTCGAACGGCTGGCTACAGTCGTTGCAGAAGTAGATAGCCTTGCACGCTGTCGGCCCGAATTCGCTCCTCTCCTGCGTGTGGGAGGAGCCGCAGTACGGGCAGAGAACGCGGTCTGTCCGCCTCGTCAATGGAACCAGCTCTTCACCAGCAGCCGCTGGCTTAGCCGGCGGCGCGATCCCGTACTCGCGTAGCGCCACCCTGCCGCGCTCACTGATCCAGTCGGTGGTCCAGGCTGGCCAGTACACCGTTTCCACGCGTACCCTCGCAGCCCCTGCGCGGCGCAACGCGGACTCCAGCTCGCGGGCGATGACTTCCATGGCTGGGCAGCCCGAATACGTAGGGGTTATTACGGCCACGACTTCCTCGCCCTCGACGCGTATGTCCCGCACGATCCCTAGATCCACCACACTCAACACCGGAATCTCGGGATCCGTCACACCCGCAGCAGCCTCCCAAAGTGCCCCTACCTCTGGCATGGCCTCACCACTTCGCTCCTGGGAAAGAGCGCGCCACGATCTGCATCTCGGCCAGCATATGACCCAGATGCTCAGTGTGACGGCCACGGCGACCGCCGGTGTGCATGAAGCTTTCGTTCGGGACAGCGAGTGTCGCGGCCTCGATCGCGCGACTAGCCTCCTCCAGCCAACGCGTCTGTAAAGTGGACGAATCCACTGCAACCCCACTTTCTGCCAGTCGCCGCTCTATTTCGTCGGTCTCGAACAATTCGCCCGTGTAAGGCCAGAGTTCGTCCAGCGCCCGCTGCATGCGCTGGTGGCTTTCGGGCGTACCGTCTCCGAGCTTGAGGAGCCAGTCGGCGCTGTGCCTGAGATGGTAACGGACCTCCTTGTGCGCCTTGGCCGCGATCCCTGCTAGGTGTTCGTGCGCAGAGCGTGCCAGCTGCTCCAAGTACAACACCCCGAACAGCGACACCAGGAACTGCCTCCCTATCGTGAAAGCGAAGTCGCCACGCGGCAGTTCCATGATGAGAGCATTGCGGAATTCGATCGCCTCGCGAAAATAGGCCAGCGCATCCTCGTCCCGGCCCGCGCCCTCGATCTCACCAGCCAACCTCAGGAGGTTGCTGGCCTGGCCGATGAGATCGAGCGCCATGTTGGCGAGGGCGATGTCTTCTTCCAGAATGGGGGCGTGGCCGCACCACTCCGACAAGCGATGCCCCAGCACGAGCCGGTCGTCACCGAGGCGAAGCAGATACTCGAATAGGTCAGCCCTGACAGCGCTGTCCATCAGAATACCTGAACTCCCCGTGGAGTCTTGTAAAACTGCGGATGGCGGTATGGCTTGTCGTTGGCTGGGTCGAAGAACGGCCCCACGTCCTCAGGCGTGGACGCGGTGATCGCCGCCGTGGGCACGACCCAGATGTTCACTGCCTCGCCACGCCGAGCGTACACGTCGCGCGCATTGAGCAACGCTTGCTCCGCGTCCACCGCGTGCACACTACCTGCATGTTCGTGTGGCTTACCGGGGCCCGGCTGCACGAACACCTCCCAAAGGGACCACTGTGTATCCGTCGAGGCCGAGCTCGACCCGTCCTTTCCGACCATCAGGCCGCGTTCCTTTCGCTACGGCGCTTGGCCGCGTACACCTCGGCAGCTTCCCGCACCCACGCGCCTTCCTCGTGCGCCTTGCGCCGGGCTGCCAGACGCTCCCGGTTGCATGGGCCGTTTCCTTTGACGACGTTCCAGAATTCGTTCCAGTCTATCGGACCCGTAACCCAGTTGCCCGAAGCCTCGTCGTAGCGCAGCTCGGGATCCGGGATGGTGAGCCCGACCGCGTGCGCTTGGGGAACCGTTAGGTTCACGAAACGCTGCCTCAGTTCGTCGTTGCTCTTGCGCTTGATTCCCCAGCGCATGAGCTCCGCGGAATTCGGCGAATCCTTATCGCTCGGTCCGAACATCATGAGCGTCGGCCACCACCACCGGTTCAGCGCATCCTGGACCATGGCGCGCTGGGCCGGAGTGCCACGTGCCAAGATAGCGACGCTCTCGTAACCCTGCCGCTTGTGGAAGTTCTCCTCCTTGCAGATGCGGATCATGGCGCGCGCATAGGGCCCGTACGAAGCCTTGGCAAGCATCGTCTGATTCACGATCGCCGCTCCGTCCACCAGCCAGCCTATCACGCCCACGTCGGCCCAGGTAAGGGTCGGATAGTTGAAGATGTTGGAATACTTAGCTCGGCCCGCCAAGAGTTCTGCGATCAGCTCCGCACGATCTACTCCCAGCGTTTCCGTGCCGCAGTAGATGTAGAGTCCGTGTCCAGCTTCGTCCTGTACCTTGGCCAAGAGCGACATCTTGCGCCGCAAGGTCGGCGCTCTGGTGATCCAGTTCCCTTCAGGCAGCATTCCCACGATTTCCGAATGCGCGTGCTGCGACATCATCCGGATCAACTGCCTCCGGTAGCGCTCCGGCATCCAGTCCTTGGGCTCGATCACCTCGCCGCGAGCTATGCGCGCCTCGAATTCGGCTAGGCGCCGCGGGTCATCGGCGAGATCTTGGGCTTGTGGTGACATATAGCAGCCTCGCAGCCAGTTCGACGTGCCCTACGGGCGATTCCATCCGGCCGAGTCAGCCTAACCTACCGCGCCTTCGCTGACCCGGTTCCTTCTGCTGCATTAGCTAAGCCAGGACGAGTCACTGGTGCAAGGGGTTAGCTCGACTATAGCCTTGTGGAGAAGTGGCAGCCGGCTATCCTTCAGGCGTGAACGCACAACAGGGCCTAAGCGATCTTCCGCCACACGGACTGGTGGAGGTCGGCCGCGAAGGCGCGATCGCGACGATCACGTTCGGGCATCCCAAAGGGAATTCCTTGCCCGGGAGCCTACTTCGCGAGTTGGCTAGGGCCTTCGACACTGTCGGCCAGGACCAGCGGATCAACGTAGTGGTGCTCCGAAGCTTCGGTACGGGCACGTTCTGCGGGGGAGCTTCCTTCGACGAGTTGAAGAGCATCCAGGACGAAGCCCAAGGGACCGAGTTCTTCAGTGGATTCGCGCACGTGATCCTCGCGATGCGCCGCTGCCCCAAGATCGTCCTGGGCAGGATCCATGGTAAAGCTGTCGGTGGCGGGGTGGGGTTGGTGGCGGCCACCGACTATGCGCTAGCACTACGCGGTGCTTCTGTCAGGCTGAGCGAGATCAACCTGGGGATCGGGCCCTTCGTCGTCGGGCCAGTGATCGAGCGAAAGATCGGGCGTGCTGCTTACGGAGCAATGGCTATCGACGGCGACTGGCGTGACGCCGGTTGGGCGGAACAGCACGGCCTCTACACCAAGGTTCTCGACACCGAACCGGCGCTCGACTCGGTGCTCCCGGCCATGGCCCAGCGGCTAGCCCAGCTCAACCCGGAAGCGATCCGGCAGCTCAAGCGAGTGCTGTGGGAAGGTACCGAGGACTGGGACACGCTGCTGCTTGAACGGGCGGCCGTCAGCGGTCGCCTGGTCACGACACCCGCCGCCCGCGCCGCAATAGCCGCAGCTGTTCGCAATACGACTCCAACGGCTGGAAAGCGGACCTAGGTCGTGGGTGGGTTGAACTGCTCTTGCTGTTGATCGAGCCAGCTGCGGTGATAGTTGGGATCCTCGAACGCCAGTGCATCGCGGGCCACGTGCAGTGGCCTGAACGAATCCATCATCACCGCTAGCTCGTTGGTCCCCTTTTGCCCCACGCTGGCCTCGTAGCGTCCAGGATGCGGCCCGTGAGGCAATCCGTCGGGATGATGAGTGATGGAACCATACTCGATCCCCTTGCGGCTCATGAACTCGCTCGAGGCATAGAAGAGCACCTCGTCAGAATCCACGTTGCTGTGATTGTAGGGCGCCGGGATGGCGTTAGGATCGAAGTCGTAAGGGCGTGGGCAGAAGGAACAGATGACGAACCCGTCGCCCTGAAAGGTCTGATGCACCGGTGGCGGCTGATGTACCCGCCCGACGATCGGCTCGAAATCGTGTATGTTGAACGCCCAAGGGTAGAAATAGCCGTCCCAACCCACCACGTCGAACGGGTGATGGTCCAGAACTAGTTCGTTGATCGCGTTGTACTGCTTGACCAGGACAGGGAAATCTCCCCTCTCGTCGTGCGTGCGCAACTCGCTAGGCCTCCGAATGTCGCGCTCGCAGAATGGAGCCCCTTCTAGCAGCTGGCCGTACTCGTTGCGGTAGCGCTTGGGCCAGCGAATGTGGCCGCGGCTCTCGAACACCAGGAACTTCGTCGGTCCTGCGGAGCGGTCCATGTGCCAGCGGTGCGTGATGTTCCGGTGGATCACAACGTAATCGCCGGGCATGTATGGCAGATCCCCGAAGACGCTTTCCAGCACTCCCCTTCCCTCGACCACGTACACCACCTCGTCTGCCTGCGAGTTGCGATAGAAGTGCTCGTCTTCCCGATCGGGTTCGACGTACAGCAGCGCTATGTCCCGGTTGAACAGTATCGGAATGCGATCCAGCGTGGGGCTCCCTCCCTTGGGCGCTCGCTGCGTCAAGAAGTGGCGATGTCGTAGCGACGTATCCTGATCGGGCTCCCATTTGATTTGGCGCAAGCGGCGCGCTTGTTTCACCGTCGTAGGTGGATAGACGTGGTACAGGAGCGAGGACGTGCCCACGAACCCCTCGTGCCCCATCAGCTCCTCGTTGTAAAGCCCGCCGTCTGGCTTCCGGAATACCGTGTGGCGTTTGCGCGGGATGCTGCCTAACGTGTGGTAAATGGGCATAGTCGGTTACCGTTGCTGAACGGGTCGGCTAGCGGCAATCGGCACTACAGATTGCCGCGGAGCTCCTGCTCGCGTTCGATAGCTTCGAAGAGCGCTTTGAAGTTGCCCTTACCGAAACTGCGCGCTCCCTTACGCTGAATGATCTCGTAGAACAGAGTCGGCCGATCTTGAACTGGCTTGGTGAAGAGCTGCAGCAGATAGCCCTCGTCGTCCCGGTCCACCAGTATTCCCAGTTCGCGCAGTGGCTCCAAATCCTCGTCTATCTTCCCCACGCGATCCAAAAGAGTGTCGTAGTAAGACGGCGGGACGGTCAAGAACTCCACTCCGCGGTCACGCAGTGCTCGTACCGTCCTGACGATGTCTCCAGTTTCCATAGCCACATGCTGAACGCCAGGCCCGCGGTAGAATTCCAGGTACTCCTCTATTTGGGACTTCTTCTTCCCTTGCGCCGGCTCGTTGATCGGGAACTTGATGCGCCCATTTCCATTGGCCATGACCTTCGACATCAGGGCCGAGTATTCAGTCGAGATGTCCTTGTCATCGAAGGTCAACATGTTGTAAAAGCCGAATACCCGCTCGTAAAACTCCACCCAGCGGTTCATCTGTCCTAGCTCGACATTGCCGACGCAATGATCTACATGGAGCAGCCCGGTAGGCTCAGGCTGGTAGTGCGGCCGCACCGCTACGAACCCAGGTAGGAAGGCACCACCATAATTACGTCTTTCCACCATCGAATGAATCGTGTCGCCGTACGTTCTGACGGCTGCGATCACTATCTCCCCGTCGGCATCGGCCAGTACTTCGGGTTCGCGAGCGGGAACAGCCCCGCGCTCGACTGCCCTTTGGAACGCCTCGCGTGCGTCGTCCACCCAGAAGGCTATGTCCTTCACCCCGTCGCCGTGCCGGTGTATGTGCTCAGCTATAGCGCCCTCGGGGCCCAGGGGGCTCGTGAGCACGAAGCGAATCTTGTTCTGCACCAATACGTAACTGCAGCGGTCGCGCACCCCAGTTTCGGGACCGCTGTATGCAACTAACTGGAACCCGAACGCCGTCCGATAGTAGTGCGACGCCTGTTTGGCGTTCCCGACCCAAAACTCGATGTAGTCGGTACCGTTGATCGGGAAGGTGTCCCGGACAGCGGGCGCAGCTGGAGCGGTAGCAGTAGCCATGGCAGTACGTGGGGTTGTAGTCCAGCGATCCGCCGGATAAGAGCGGCCGCCTACCTTCCTGCCGCCCTAGCCGGCCACCTGCTGTTAATCTAATGCGGCGTTGCTAGGGCCGCCCGCAATCCCACCGAAATTTTTTCAGCGCCCTCTGGGGCTTCCTGCAGCTCGGCCAGTATCGAGCGCGGGGCTGTCGTATCCTACGTCGGATTGCCTGAGCCAGACGACGCCGGCTGGGCTCGACAGCACCACCGTCGGGCGCGGCGTCTCGAAGAACTTCACCACGAGCGAAACGGATTGACCGTCCTGAAGGTACTGCACGCGATATATGGCGGTATCTTGCACGCTGTCACGCAACACTGCGGAGATCGGGAAACTCACCGCGTCCGTGTCGGCGCCGAACTTCAACGTAACCGTTCCGGGTTGCAGCACCAGAGCGCGTCCGGGGTATTTAGGGGATTGGGCTACCCACTCGCCCGTGAGCTCGCGAGGTAGCTGTTTCCCGGGCCTGGGTTGCAGCAAGCGCGCACCGACCCACCCCAGTGCCATCACGACCGCTAGGACAGGAAGCCAGACACGTGTGCGCGGCGGCCGTGCTACTGGACGTACTTCGTACTCGCCGGTTTTCTTTTCTGGTAGCCGATAAGCCAACCCTAGTCGGAACAGAAAATCCGAGAGTGCCATCGGTTTGGCCAGATCACCATCCTGAAGTTCCGCCACGAACGAGCCCATCGCAGACTCGGATTCTGAGCGATCGACACCAGCGCCCTTTTGTTCCTTCGACTCTCGAGGCACGCGTTCGTCAACGTCGCTCATGGCAAGACCTCCAATTCGGTCAAACGCAAGTGTCCTCCGAGCATCGTGCTCTCACGCCAACTCCCGGCCACCACTTCCACAGCTCCCTCGTTCAAAACGTGCAGAAACGCTTCTAGCACCCTGCGGTCCAACTTTACGCCCGCCTCTGACCGCATCATGGCTACGGTGGTCTCTACGGAGAGACCCGGACGGTAAGGACGCTCCGAAACCAGTGCATCGAACACATCCGCTACGGCTACTATCCTTGCGAGAAGCGGTATCTCCTCGCCGCGTAGTCCATCCGGGTAGCCGCTGCCATCCCAGCGCTCGTGGTGAGACCGCACGATCGGTATCAAATCTGCAAACGCCGCTAGCGGTGACAGGATCTCCGCTCCGATTACAGTGTGGCGCTCGACTAGCCGGCGTTCCCGCTCCGAAAGCACGCCGATCTTGTCGAGTATTCCGGCAGGAATTCCGACCTTCCCCAGGTCGTGGAGCAGAGCCCCGCGTCGCAGGGTTTCTAACTGAAGTTCAGGAAGCCCCATACGCTCCCCTATTAGCACGGCGTACTCGGTGACACGCTCGGAGTGCCCAGCCGTCCAATGCGAACTCGCGTCCACTATCATGGCCAAAGTCTTGAGCATCCCGTCGTTCATGGCATCGAGCTGCCGCACCAACCTTACCTGTGCCAGCGCCGCGCCTAACCGGTCGCACAGCCGCCGCACCGACTCGCGCTCTTCGCCGTCTAAAGGACGCGGAGACGCTAGCGCCACCAACCCGTTGGCGTGAGCTTCACCTCCCAACGTGAAAAAGGTCCAAGCGAAATCGGGAGGGAGCGAGTCTGCGAAAAGAGCGCGCCAGCCACCGCCGATCTCCTCGACGATCAGCGCTTCCTCCATGATGGGTCTCGGGGTGTCGAACGGCCTACTGCGGCAGCGAGTCGCACCGCTAGAATCGGTGCTGAAAACAAAGTAGTTCTGCTCGTCGCCCCCGCCCCCGCCCCCGCCCCCTACCCCTATCGCAGCTTTCGCGCCAGGCACCACCTCGCTCAGCCGCTGAAGTGCCGGCCCCGCGACTGCGCCGAATTCCTTCGCCCCCATTGCGGACCGGTGGAGCGAGTCCAAGCTGCGCATAACGAGGAACTGACGTCCCAGGGATTGCCTCATTCGTTCGAACGACCGACCCAGGTCGGCGAACTCGTCTCTCCCGGGCAAGCTCACGGCCGAATCCAGATCGCCTGCAGCGATCCGACTGGCAGCTGCGTGGAGTCGAGCTAGGGGTTCTGTACTGCGCCGTATCTGTAGGTGACTCAGAAAGAAAACGACCACGAGCGCCAGCAGTGTTACCCAAAAGAAAGCGGCCCCGAATCGCTGTATCGGGGCGAGCACTACGGCCGAGCTGCGGCTCACGATCAACTGCCAATCGTCGCTTCCGTATTCATGCTGAAGGAAAGCACTCCAACTGGAGGAGTAGAAAACGCTGTCGCCGCTCGACCACTGCACCATTTCGAGTCGCTCGCCCTCGCGTAACGCGTCACGCAGAGGAGCAAGCACCCCCTCTCGAAGCGTTAGATGGCAGGACAGGGGAACTAGATCCGGACCGGAGAGTACGCACAGTGTGGCCTGACCCGCCTCCAGCGCTTTCCTCGGAGCATCGAAGAACGCTTCCAAATCGAGCTTGCCCCAGACAACCGCCCCCGTAGTCAACGCACTGGGCACGCCCAGCCAAACCTCGGCTTGCTGCCCCACGCCGCTCGAATCGAGAGATCGCGTCGAGAGCACCGCTTGGCCACTCTCTAGGCGAGCGAGTTCACGCGCAGTGAGGTCGCGGATAGGTGGAGGGGAACCAGGCAGCTGCAGGTAGAGCCTGGAAACTTCGGAGCCGCCGAAAATCTGCCCTCCTTCCCAGAGCGAATCTGCCGTCAGATTTGCGAGTGCTCCCCGCAGCCTATCTAACGCTGCCAGGGTAGCTAGGCCCGCGAGCTTAGCATCGGTCTTTGCCCGCTCCCGCACCTGCGAGCCGATCTCTGCCCTGGCCTGGAAGTAAGCCAGTAGCGCGAGCGCCGTAACAGGTAGGAGGGCCGCCAGGAGAAAGGCCGCGAAGAGTCGGCGCCCGACGGCCGTACCAATCATGCCAGGGATCCGAACCATGTCAGTAGTTCCTGGCGAGCCCTATGTAGCCGCCGTCGTTGGCTACGATAACGTCGTCCCTGGAAGCCTTGGCGGTAAGCGGGGGGGCACTATTGCCGTCCCTTCCCAAGCTGTATAGGTCGAACTGGGAGTTTATCGGTACGAGGAAGCGATCCTTGCGCGCTCCTGCCGGCACGCAACTACCTCTGCCACCCCCGCCGCCACCACCTCCGCCCCCGCCACGACCTCCACCGCCACCTCCACCGGGACAGGTAAACTTGAGGTATTGGTAGGGACGCCCCCATGGATCCAGCATGTTCTGTCGGTTGATTGCAGCCAGCGTAGGCGGCAGGCTGTCGAGCGACAGCAGCTCCACAGTAATTGCCCGGAGGTCACCGATGGCCTTAGCCACACGCGCTCTCTCGATCGTGTCACTGAACCGCGGCACAGCCAGTGACGAGAGTATGCCGATGATCGTCATGACCGCGAGCAACTCGATCAGCGTGAAGGCGCGCGCAATCTGGTGCCCCCGACCCGAGGAGCACATGTTGCTGGAGGCCGCTGACGTGCTGAGTGTCGAGAGAGCCCGTCTGGAAGTGCGCATTGGTTGCCTTCGCCGGCTCCATAATCGTTCGGAGCCTGTACTGCAGACGCTCCGCTACGGCCGGCGTAACATCCCGCAGGTGACTCCCGTCACAGCGCGCCCTAGCCAGCCAGTTCCGGCAAGTCCCGAAATAGCTCCAGTGCTTCCGGATTGGCCAGTGCCTCGACGTTCCTTACAGGCCGCCCATGCACGACCTCGCGGACAGCCACTTCGCTGATTTTCCCGCTGACGGTACGAGGAATGTCATTGACCTGCACGATTACTTTTGGCACATGGTGCGGAGAAGCGTTTTCGCGAATCTCGCGGCGGATCTGCTCGCGCAAGCGATCGTCCAGCAACAGCCCCTCGCGCAACCTCACGAAGAGGACGATCCTTACATCGCGACCCCGCTCGTCGCCCACCTCTTGCCCGATGACTACGCTCTCCAATACTTCGGGCAAACCCTCGACGACCCTGTAGATCTCTGCTGTCCCGATGCGAACACCACCGGGGTTGAGCGTGGCATCGCTGCGCCCGCTGATGACCATCCCACCATGCGGCGTCCATTCCGCCCAATCGCCATGCCGCCACACGCCAGGGAAACGAGCGAAATAGGCGTTCCGGTAAAGCGAGCCATCAGGATCGTTCCAGAAACGCACCGGCATACTCGGGAAGGGTTTCGTGCAAACTAGCTCACCAGGACCTTCGCGCAGCGGCCGGCCTCGTTCGTCGAACACGTCCACGGCCATACCTAGTCCCGGAGCCTGTATCTCGCCCCGCCACACCGATCCCGTGGGATTACCGCCAACGAAGCACGACACGATGTCCGTGCCGCCACTGATGCTACTCAGACAGACGTCCTCCTTGATCGCACGATACACGTAGTCGAAACCTGCCGGCGCTAGCGGACTCCCGGTGGAGAGTACGGCGCGGAGCGCGTCCAGGTCGTAGCGCTCTCTCGGCTCCACCCCTGCCTTCTCGGCAGCAGCTAGATACCGGGCGCTGGTTCCGAAGTGAGTCAAGCGCTCGCGCGCCGCTATCTCCCACAGATAGTCAGGCCGCGGCCAGAAGGGGGATCCGTCGTAGAGAACGATCGTAGCACCGGATGCCAGCGCACTCACCAGCCAGTTCCACATCATCCACCCACAAGTGGTGTAGTAGAAAACGCGATCGCCAGCATGGACATCGCATTGAAGCTGGTGCTCCTTGAGATGCTGAATCAACGTTCCACCTGCACCATGGACCATGCATTTGGGCAGGCCAGTGGTGCCTGACGAGTAGAGTATGTAGAGAGGGTGATCGAACTCTAGCCGAGCGAACTCTGGCACCTTCGCAACAGGTCCATCCCCTCCCACCCATTCGCTCCACGGCACGGCGCTTCCCCGTTGGATCGCGGACTCTCGCCTCGAGTACGGGACCAGAACGACACGACGCAGCCCATCCAATCGACTCGCTATCTCGTGCACGCGCGGGAGTACGTCGATTTCGCGCCCGTTATAGAAGTATCCATCGGCAACGAACAGAACCTTCGGCTCTATCTGTCCGAAGCGATCCAGCACACCGTGCACACCGAAATCCGGCGAACAAGAAGACCAGATCGCGCCGATACTGGCGGCCGCGAGCATGGCCACCACCGTCTCGATCACGTTAGGCAGGTAGCCGGCGACCCTGTCTCCGGAAGCCACACCTTCTCGGCGCAGAGCCTCGGCTACCGCCGCCACTGCTGCCCGTAGCTCCGAAAAGGTCACCGACTCGCGACGACCTCGTTCGTTCCACGATACCACTGCCTCGTCCGAGTCGTCGCGGCGCAACAGGTTCTCGGCGAAGTTGAGGCGCGCGCCCGAAAACCAGCGCGGTCCGAGCACCGGATCCGGTGGTGCCATGCGATCGAATCCCCGAACGACCTCGTGCCAGGGCTCCCGGCCTGGCCGTTCCGACGCGATCACCTTCGTATAACGCCATACCAGCGGCCAGAACTGCTCTGGATGCGACACAGACCATGCATGGAGCGCAGCGTAGTCCACGGCGGCGCTGCCGTGCAGCACCTCGGCTAGACCAGCGCGTTCCACTTCGCGAGCGAACGCGTACAGATGCGTGGCTAGCACCCGCTCTGGTGCCGGAGTCCACAAAGGCTGCTCCGGCTGCGCCTTCATCCTACCGCCGCCAACGCACGAGGTCGGGTGTAATGTCGCCCACCTCTCGCGCCCCCGCTAACGCCATAGCCAACTCGAATTCTTCTCGAAGAAGCTGTAGCACGTCCACGACCCCGTCCTCGCCACCTACCGCCAAGCCCCAAAGGACGGGGCGACCCAACAGCACAGCCCTAGCACCTAACGCCAACGCCTTGAGCACGTCAGTGCCACGGCGCACGCCACCGTCCATATAGACCTCTGCAGCGCCGCCCACCGCTTCCACCACCTCCGGTAGAGCCCTCGCGGCCGACACCGACGTATCCAGCTGGCGACCGCCGTGGTTGGAGACTACGACCCCACGAGCCCCGTGCTCCAAGGCACGACGCGCATCGTCGCCGCGCACTATGCCCTTGACGACCACCGGAAGCCCGCTGATAGCAGCGACCCACTCCACATCTCGGGGCGAAAGGGCAGCATCGTGCAGATCGCGAAAATGCAGCATCAAGCCTGAAGCGTCGCGGACAGCTGGTGGCACTCTGTGCATGCCGGCAGCCTCGGCGTTCGCTATAGTGAGCCCAGGAGGCAGACTGAAACCCAACCTGATGTCGCGCTCGCGGCGCCCTAGCACGGGCGCATCCACCGTGAGCACGATCGCGTCGTAGCCGGCCGCCACGGCGCGACCGATCAGCTCGGCGGTGATTGCGCGATCTCGGTACACGTAAAGCTGGAACCACATCGCACCCCTGGCCGCCGACCGCACCTCGGCCAGACCTGTGGTAGCCGTAGTGCTGACTACCATGACCGTGCCGGCGCGTTCCGCTGCACGGGCCGTCGCGAGCTCTCCGTCTGGATGGGCCAGTCGCTGCATCGCAGTGGGGGCTATCAGCACCGGGAATGCGATGCCACGACCTAGAACCGTCGTGGCCGTGGAACGCTGGCTGACATCCACCATAGTGCGATAGCGGATCTCGAGCTCGTCGAGCGCCTCCCGGTTGCGCCGCAACGTGATCTCGTCGCCAGCGCCACCGGCGAAGTAACCCCAGGCCGCCGGGTCCAGCTTCTCGCGGGCAGCCGCCTCGTAGTCGAAAAGGTTTACGAAACGCCGCTCCACACGCCTACGGACTACATCTAGCGAATGTATCCCGACACGTCGCGGAGCGGCGCCACACACTCGGGCCACGACTGCGGCCCGAAAGCACCCGGCCCACCACCTCGCCCTCCAGCTGCCACATTCTGCGCTGGCCCGCGATCGAAGACACGCCGCTCCCGCGAAACGGGCTGGGGCTCCTCAGAGGCCAGATAGGCTAGCATCGCAGTGAGCGTGGCATTGTGCTTGAGATCGTCGAACACGACCTTGTCGAACGTGTCACGATTGGTGTGCCACGTGTAATTGTTGTAGTCCCAGTTCGAGGCACCTAGACTGAAGGCTGGAGCACCGTAACATACGAACGAGGCATGGTCGCTCCCACCTCCGCCTGGAGACCCCGGTAGGCCCAGCTGGATGAGCGAGCTGAACTCCGTCGGCACTCGCGCCAGCCAGCGCGCCAGACTGCCACCAGCGTCCAACAGACCGGAAGCGCCCAGGTTCACGATGCGCCCCGTGCCGTTGTCCTGGTTGAACAGCGCCTGCAGTCCCTGCACTACCTCCGGATGATCCTGCGCGAACGCACGGGAGCCGTTGAGACCCTGCTCCTCGCCGGACCAGTGGCCAGCGAGAATGGTACGCTTGGGGTTAGGATAGACTTTGCGGAGGATCCGCATCGCCTCCAACATGACGATGGTGCCTGTACCGTTGTCGGTCGCACCTGACGCTCCGTCCCAGGAATCGAAGTGCGCCGACAGGACCACGTACTCGTTAGGCTTCTCGCTCCCCCTGATCTCGGCTATCGTGTTGAACACGGGTACAGTACCCAGGAACTCAGCGTCGGCACGCACTCGTATTACCGGGCCTTGGTCGTTGCTGGCCAACCTGAAGAGCAACCCGTAGTCTTCGCACGACAGCTCCAGCGCCGGCACGGTCTGCCGTAGATCGCCGAAGACACGCCGCGTACCCCACCCGTTGTTGTCCCAGCGAGTGGTGATCACTCCAGCAGCTCCGGCCTCGCCCAATCGCCGTCCCAGAGTACCAGCTCCCAGACCAACACTGTAACCGGTTCTGCTCACCCGCGCGTTCCAAGCCGCTCGCGCCGCTTGACGCTCCGACACCATACGCTGGAAGGAGGCTGGCAACGCTCGCTCCTGCCATTCGGAGTCAGGTCGGCATGTCGGCTCCGCGAACGAGATCAGGACGAACTTCCCTTTGGCTTGCGGCAACCAAGCTTTGAACGCGTTGCTGTCAGCGACATCCGGAAGCACCACCACCGGGCCGGTCACATCCTTACCACCGGTACCCGGACTCCAAGCCAGCATACCGCCTTCGAGAGTACGCACTCGCGGAGCGAGCAAGTCTATGTGCGTGATCCCGCGCCGCCACCCTGTCCAGGTACCGTACTGTTCGTTTCGAGCAGCTATGCCCCAACTGGCGTAGGTTCGAACCAGCCAGTCGTTCCCAGCCTTGATCCCTGGCGTGCCGGTGAGGCGCGGCCCGATCGAGTCCAGCAAGACCTGAGCAAGCCGGTAAGTCTGCGAGGAATCCATCCCCTCGGCCCAAATGCGGCGGATCACCGGGTCCGGCGACGGAAACTGCTGTGCGGCCGCGGGAAGCGAAAGAAGAAACGTTAGGCAGCCACTGGCAACGCGCTTCATTTTGGTGACTCCTGCACGGTTATTGGACCGTACGTCCGGCACTCTCTACCAACCCCGAGAAGATCCCGTTGAAGAAGAACTTGAAAGTGCCGTGAGGTTGCGCACGGAAAAGGATCTCTGGCCCGAACAAATAGAGCATACCGCGCCCTACCTGAGCCTGTGCCATTGCCGTACCGCCTTCAAGGTAGTTCTGACCCCAAGCCCAACCGCTGCGCAGCGGAGCGGCGGACGAGAACCAAGCGATAGGCTTTACACCGCGCCGAGCCGCGTCCGGGTCCAAGCGGAAAACGGGGCTCTCGTCGAAGAAAACGTCGACCTCGTCAGGGACACCGGCTGCCACAGGCAACGTGTTGTCCACGCTGACCCTGAGGATGGAACCCGGCACATAGAACTTCTCGCGCGGTAGCGGCCGCTCGCCCCCCTCGGGTGAACGCTCGACCATGTAGTCGCGTAAGGGCAATCCCAGGTGCTGCGCCAAACTGGTAGACGTGCCGATCGTGATTATCGTCCCGCCTTCTTCCAAGAAGCGCTTGAGATGCGGCACAGTGGTCTGAACCGTGACCCTGCCCAGCTGGTTACGG
>DATMBI010000003.1:0-15079 GCA_035559375.1 Gemmatimonadaceae bacterium
GTGGGTTGAGCACGATGGCAAGCGTGGACACATCCGAGGAGTAGATGTTTTCCGCGTGCGGGATGGGAAAGTGGCTGAGAAGTGCTCCTACGTCAAAGGTTAGGTTGTTAATTACTGTAACCGTGCCCTCGGTATGGCCCACCTGCGGTACCATTCGATGAACAGCGCCGCCCAACAAGCGCTTCCACCTGACGCCGCTCCGCTGCGCTTCGCGGCGCAGGTGAAGCGCGGGCCGTTAGGAGCGCGTCGCCGAGCGCTCGTACTCGTATCGGCCGAACGCGTTGTATCCACTCAGGCCAGAGAACCGGTTCTTGGTTCCGCGCCTGGCCCGCGTGCCAGAGGATGGCGTCGAGACGAGGTCGCTCGATGACGAACGCAAGGTCCGTGTGCCGGTGCGACTGGAGCTGTTTCCTGCCGAGCTCCAGTACAACAAGAAGGCTGGCAAGCTCGACTACCGTTTCGACCAAAACGACGGTGAACCCTACCGAGGTGGGCAGGGTGCTGGACAGAAGCTCAATTCGAGGGCGCGAATACACACTTCGCTCAAGGTTTTGCGCGAGGTGCAAACCGAAGTTGTTGACGTCCCGCAGGCAGCGCAGGAAGGCTATCTAGCGACGCTGCGCCACCTCATAGATCTCGACCACGGCCACTTTTCGGAACGACACCCCGACGTGCCAAATGTCATGAGGGGCGAGGATGCGCGAGATCGTATCCTGAAGGCGGCCAAAGACGAGGTTTTCCAGCGGGGTGATCTCCTCTGGGTCGAGTGGGATACGGAGAAAGAGTGCATCGTCTCGCTCGGCTGGCACTACTACTATCGCTGGGCGTACGTCGACACCGTTAGGAGAGACGTGGACGCGCCGCATGGTGAGCGACAGGGCCTCTTTCCGCTCGCCGACGAGCGCGCACAGGACGACGACGGCGCGCCGAAGGCGCTGTCTGCTGTGCGTCGGCTGTTCGGCTATACGGGCGACAACGACGGCAGCAGGGGAATCGGCAGGGACGATTACGCGCAACTGATGGGTCGCGTATCTGTAAATGCCGCTCTCGAGGTGGTCGACGAAGGGGAAACCGACGAAAAGCGTTTTCTTCCGCCGACCTTTTTAAGAGAGTTAGGGATGCCGCGCCCCAGCGCCGTCGAATTCTATCTGAAGCAGCCATACCATCCCAACTCTCGACCGTCTGACAAGGCGACGCTCGTCACCTATGGTGACGCCGGCGGCTACGACGCGCCGGGGGAGCTAGCCGGGCGGAAGTTCTATCTCGATCGCGAGGATGCTTACTCGGGAGAGCCATGGAGGGACGACTCCGAGGTCAATCGCGCGAACGAGCGGAGCACTCTCGCGCTCGAGGCGTCGCGTCCCGGCCGCCGCTTTCGCTTCACCCTTCGCTTCCGCGATCTCGATGCCGCGGAGCTAGCGTCGGTCCTGGTTGCGCTCTGCCCCCATCAGTTCCGCAACGTGCTCAAAGGCGAACACCCCGACGGCTACTGTTCGAAGCTTGGGTACGCGCGCCCGCTTGGATGGGGCACTGTGCGTATCGAGGCAAAGTCGCTCTTACTGATCGACGCTTCCGACCAGCCCACGCTGCGGCCAGAGAGCGATGTCCTTTCGTGGGTGCAGCGGAACTATGAGGCGACAGTCACGCAGTCAGAATGGCTAGCCGCGCATCGCCACAAGCATCCAGATGCGGCCGATTACCCCCGGGAGAGGGATCGAGACGGTAACGAAAACATCTACACCTTCCACACGACACTTCGTGCCGAGCACACACGCTTGCGTCGCTATCGCAGAGAGCAGAATAGATGAAGGAGCTGCTCGTCCTAACGATTGGCCAGACCGATGTGCAGCTCGTTCTCGATGGCGTCCGACGCGAACTGCGAAAGGATCGTTGCGCGGTGCTGCACGACGAAATCGAGCTGCGCTCACCAGCGTGGCGCATCGTCGATACGCCGGTTGGGAAGGGCGAGCCCGTGGAGCAACTCCCGGCAGGAGAGCTGCTTTTGTGCACGCCGAAGCTGGACGCAGTGCTGCGCGAATTCTCACCGTCGGCCGCGCTGCTGCTCGAAACGCGCCGGGACGCAAACTGCGCACCCAGCGATCCGAGGTTCGCGGGCGCCGTACTAGAGATGAAGCTTATTAAAAAAGGCGTGCCCCATGTTCGCCGGCGAGCCTATCTCGAGGGCAGCGAGCGCCTCGAAGACCCAAGGGTGCCACGTGATGCCGTCATTCGCCAGGACGTGGTACGTCGACTCGAACAGGCAGTCAGTGACGCGCTCGGAGAGTTCAAGCCTGCGCGCGTTGTCATGGCGGCAACCGGAGGCTTTCCTGTGGTCGGCGACTTGCTCGAAGAAATCGTCCGTCTCCACGCAGTGGAGCAGGACGTAGAGATCCTCGAGATTGCTGACGGCTCCACGGCAGTTCCTCCGACCGTCGATCGCGCCGTTAGGCGGGGTACAGTGCCTGATCCGCTAGTGTCGTTCCGAGCGCGGCGCCGCGCACTGGAGCTTGTCACAAAGGGCAACCTACTTGGTGCTTGGGCCGTGGTGGAGCCGCTTCACGCGTTCGAGGCGGAACGCAGGTGGACTCAGGTCATCGAGTGGCTCGCCCGTTTCGCTTCGTCGCTGCCGATGCCCGACCGCTGCGAAATTCCTGTCCTCACCCACAAGCGCATGGCCGTCAGGGCGGCCCTGCGCGTCGAGCTTGCGCTTCGTGCGGGGGACATTCCACGGGCTGTCCACGGCACCGTGGCCTTCTTCGAGGCGGCTGTCTGGGATCATCTGCTCGATCGCTTCGACCGAACGAATCCAGCCCAGCGTGGCTCGGTCGTCCTTCGTCTCAAGTTAGGTGCGCCGGAGCCAGTTGGTCCCAAGCTGCTGCGCAACGACGAGCCAGACGAGAAGAATAAGCGGAATTGCCCCTTCGAGCGCTTGAGCGACGGCACATACCTGTTCTACGAAGACGGTGCTGGAAGGTTCGCCCGCTACTATGTGCAGAGTGAAAGCCTCAAGAAGCTCGCAGATGCTGTCGTAGGAATCAGATACCTTCGAAACGACGTGGCGCACAACGAGCCGACGCCGGGGCTCATGGAGGAGGCTCGGTGCCGGATGCAGGAAGCTGGACTGTGGTCCCCGAACGATAGTTTCCTGGCTCAGCCAGCCGTAAGAAATGTTTTGAACGAGTTGGGCATTCAGTACCCGGTGGGTCTTTGCGACGAGTTGATAGAGACGGTTAGGCAGCGACTCGTGAAACCGGATGCCCCAGCGGCAATTGATGGTGTCGAGAATGCTGGAGCGGGCACGGGGCGAAGGTTGCCATGACTACGGCAAGTATTCCGGTAGATGTGTCAAACCCGGGACAGGTATTTGCCTGCCTCGGATTTCTCGAGGTGGCCAGCGTGCTGTTGGGCAATGCCGAAGGAGGATTCGAGTGGTCCGCGCAGAGCTCGGCGCGCTTCGAGATCGCTGCGGAGGGAGAGGAGGGAGATGACAATCCCTTCCGTGTAGTGCTCGACTTTCTCGTTAACGGCGACCTCAAATTGTTGGTGCCGACCGGGTACAGTGCACCGAAGGCTGTCGCAAGGAACGTGGCCGAGAAGCTTCCGATGGTCACGAGTACAACTTACCCTGCCGCTGATGTGGAACACTTGGTGCTCCCAGTGCGCTTTGAGCGAAATGGGCGGGCGTTCGACATGTCGCACTGGTGTGACTCGTCTTCTCGCAATCAATTCAAGCTGTTCGCCGGCCAGCAGCGCTCCGCAGCGATTGTAAAGCTGATGGTCGACCACCTGAAGTTATTATGGCGCGCTTCCAGCACGGCGCTGACGCGGGATCCACTCGGGATGACCCTGCCGCTAGGTGGTAGCACCTTCAAGTTGGACGCTCGCAAGGCGTGGACGACGATCGACATTGGCTACTCTCCCGATGAACAGGCACACCACGTGGAAGCTTCTCCGGTCGTTGAGCTGCTCGGGGCAATCGGTCTAGAACACGCACGACCCGACGAGTACGAGCCGCGTAAGGTGCGCTACGGCGTTTGGGAGCGTCGTCTGCCGTCTATGCTCGCGCGCGCGGCCCTGGGAGGCTCGTACGTAGGAGTTCGACTCCGGGTGTTCCGGTTTACCCTCGATCTGGCGGGGAAGAACAAGATCGTGACGTTTGCAGAAGAGGAGACCAGCTTATGAGCAACGCAGCGCAAGTCTTAGAGGTTACGGGCCAAGTGCTCGCTGAGTGGGCTACGAGAATTGATGGTCCAGTAGCGATACGGCTCAAGCAGGCGCTGCTGCCAGCCGAGGAGAGTGGCATCATCTTCCCGCCGACATACGCCGACGTCGGCTACAACATCGACACCCTGTCGGACGGGACTCGCGTCGCCATAGTCGATAGCGTTGGATCCCAGGCCAATCGTCTCGAACCGATATTCAAATCGGAATCAGACGATCCCAAGCGCTGGCTAGTGCCTCAGATCAATATCGTGATCCGGCAGGAGGCCTGTGGCGAATGCGAGAGCTGTAAAGCGAATATCGGCGACCAGAAGAGAGCACAAAGAGAGTGCAAGTACAAGCGTGCTGTGACGCGCTCGTTGCTCGATCTTGCGCACCGCGCCGCGGACGCGGTCGTTCAATCGTCGCCCGGCCTTCTCAAGCTCATTGCGCCGGCCTTCAAAAGGCTCCAACAGGGGGATGCTGGCCCACTCTGCACCGTCGCGCCGACGTCACTCATCTTCGGCGTCTGGGATTCGCGCGGCGACACGGGCGAAAAGCGCCCCCGCCTCGTGCGTTCAGTTATCCGCGCGTGGGACGTCGAGCCGTTGCATGCAGCGGCGCAGTTCAACTCCGTCTGGAAGCTGCTAGACGAGGAGCAACAGGATGAACTGAAGAAAGAGGCCAAGTCCAGGAAGGCGAAGCTTTCCGAAAAGGGTCTCGCGGATGCTCCCGGGGTTTTCCGTCCCAAGGTGAAGATGCAGAAGTATGTGGACGGTGCACCTAACCCGGAGGCGCGGGTCTTGGGTGGCGTGCTAGTAAAGGGTCGCATCGAGCGCGAGGTCTTGGTAAATCTCGTGGCTCTCCGCGCCCTGCGTGGAGCAAGCGACGAGGAGACCACGAAAATCCGCGAGTATCTTCTCGGACTGTCGCTAATGGCCGCGACAGCTGACATCGAGCTGTTCCTGCGGGAGGGCTGCCTGCTACGCTACGCAGAGGACAGCGATAGGTGGTACCAGGTACCGCGGAGGGGTGAGCCGACGCCGCTCAGCCTCAGCCGGGCTGTCATCGAGCAGTACACGACGGCAGCGGCGGAATACTTCCGCTCCAATTGGCCTACAGTCTTCGGCGACAAATGGAACGACGGCAGGCCCAAGCTCGGGTACGAGTTCGATCTTGGCGCTGCCAAGAAACTACTGGCGAAAAAGACTGCTGAGGAGGAGCCGCAAGAAGAGTAGACACGATGAGCGCACTCGTTCTTTTTGTACGCCTGTATGATGGCTGCTACAACGGCCATGGAGACTGGCCACCCTCGCCCGCGCGCTTGTTCCAAGCCCTCGTCGCCGGCGCCGGACTAAGTGGGCCGATCGCAGATACTGAGAAGAAAGCACTAGAGTGGCTAGAGAAGCAAGGGGCACCGCTAGTGGCAGCGCCGCTCTACGTGCAGCCCAAGCGCGGTGTCCGGTTCTATATGCCGAACAACGACACCGATGCGATCGGTGGTGATCCGTTGGGAATGGCGAAAATTAGGACGGCTACCAAAGTGTTTAGACCGTACTTCTTCGACGCCACTGTGCCATTCCTTTATGCATGGGAGCTCGCAGGCCAGCCAGAGGACGAAGAGCAAGCCAAGCAGATCTGCATAATCGCCGAGCGTCTCTATCAACTCGGTCGCGGAACCGATATGGCCTGGGCCTGGGGTGATGTGATCGAAGATGCTGTTTGGGAAGAAATTCTTCGGGAGTATCGGGGGCATTTGTTCCGACCCTCTAGGGGAAGGAGTAAGACTTCTTTTCTTTGCCCTTGCTCGGGTTCGCTCGACATGCTTCTTCACCGCCATCAGGCATTTGCCGAACGTTTTAGATACGAGAGGAAGGGCAAAGCGCTTAGGGTCGTTTACCGAAAGCCGCCCAAGCCTCTGTTCGAGCGGGTCCCGTACAATAGCTCGCCGTCGTATCAACTTTACGAAATACGCAGCCCCACTGAGGAAGGTGCTTTCGCGCCGTGGCCGCTGGCACGGGCTGCGGCGCTAGTGGTACAGTTGCGTGACGCCGCCGTGCTACGAATGAAGAGTGCGCTACCCGAGCAGACGGCCAATATCGAGTGTGCCCTGGTGGGTCGTAAGCCGGATGGAACAAACGAAATTTCTCCGGTGAGTCGCGTTCGCATCATTCCTCTGCCCTCCATCGGCCATCCTTACGCAGACCTGCAAATCAGGCGCGTGTTAGTTGAAGTTCCTCCGAGCTGTCCACTCCATGCGCCAGACGTGCAGTGGGCTTTTTCTGGCCTCGACATTGTCGACCTGGTAACAGGCGAGGTCAGGGGAACTCTGGTCTGCACAGATGATGACAGCTTCCTGCGCTATTACGGTGTGGAGAGTCACACACCCCATCGGGTGTGGCGTACAGTAACCGCCGCCGTCTTGCCGGAAGATGCACGCCGACGCAGAATCGATCCCGAACGGAAGGTCTTCGAGGCAAAAACAGGCTTCGAACGCGCTGCAGAGGAGACACGCGCTGCAAGGGCCGTATGTCAAGCGCTGCGTCACCTAGGGGTTCGCGAGCGTGCGGAGGCTGTGCGTGTGCAGCGCGAGCCATTCCAGGAAAACGGGGACCGTGCCGAAGCATTTGCGGAGGGCAGCCGGTTCTCAAAGCATCGTCTCTGGCACCTGGAAATAGCTCTCGAGGAGCCAATCTACGGTCCGCTTGTTATCGGGGACGGACGCTTTCTAGGTCTCGGCGTTATGGCGCCGATTCCACAGCGGCCCCTAACCCTCGACCGCTAGAGTCAAATAAAACACCGACGAATCCACCTGCACCCGGCTCCGGAGCTGCTCGTCGAGCACGATACGGATCCGATCGCCGTAGCGAGCCAAACGTCGCAACAGCCGCTCCAACTCGGGGACGTGAGCGTCGTGCAGCTCCTCCAATCGCAGCGTGACCTCGGACGTAGTACGCCGCAATACCTGCTCCAAGTGCCGAGCTGCACGCCGGAAGATCGCACCGTCGGAAATAGCCCTCGCACGCACGGCCAGAACTAGCTGGCTAGTGGCTCCGCCTGCTAGCGAGATACGCACCGAACCTCGTTCGCGAAAACGCCTCAACGCCGATTCCAATCTGGCCAACCAGCGCTCGAGCGACGAACTCGCGGCCAGCGCTGGGCGGAAGTGCCGCTCGATATAGTCGCGCATAGCGAGCCCGACGATCCAGTCCTCTACGGCTACCTGAACGAGCCGCGGCCAAAGCCAGGGCACCGAACGCACGAAGTGCCAGATACGACGCGCACCACCCGGTAACAACCCGTAGCGTACGAAACGACGCAAAATGGGAAGCGCCTCGCGCACGCCATAACGATGCGATGACACCGGATCGCGCAAGTAACGCAACTTGTTCGTTATGCGCTGCGCGATACCACGGTCGTCGAACAGTCGCTGGTATAGGTCGCGGAATCCACTCACCATTTCGTCGTACGTCATCCCCTTGGGTATGACATTCGTCCCCAGCTTGGTATTGTCCGAAGCGTTGGCATCGGGGATCACTCGGCCTTCGCGCTGCAAGCGCTCGTATAGTGGCGTCTTGGGAGCAGCGGTGAGTAGACCGATCATGGCTGCCTGAATCCCAGAATTCAAAATGAAACGATATTGACGGTCGAACGTCGCTACCGTGTCGTTGTCGAAGCCGACGATGAAACCCGCAAATATGTCCATACCGTGCGAATACACGGTGCGGACCGAAGCAAGAATATCCTGGTGAGTGTTCTGCATCTTCTGCGCCTCGCGCAGGCTGGCTTCGTCAGGCGACTCTATCCCGATGAAAACCCAACTCATGCCCGCCGCTCGGAACGCCTCCAGAAGCTCCTTGTCGTGCGCCAGGTTGAGCGAGGCTTCGGTACCGAACTGAAAACGATAACCGTGGCGCTCTTGGTAATCGCGCAGAAAGTAGAGCAGCTCCTTGGCTAGACGCTTGTTCCCGATGAGGTTGTCGTCGACGAAAAACACGTTGCGCGCACCGAGTAGTCGTAGGGCGTCGAGCTCGCGCTCCACCTGTTCCAGCGACTTGGTGCGCGGCTTGCGACCGAACATGACGATGATGTCACAGAACTCGCAGCGGAACGGACAGCCGCGCGAGAACTGCAGGCTCATCGACTGGTAACGACTGACGTCCAGCAGATCGAAGCGCGGGACCGGCGAGTCGGCCAGCGAAACCGTACCGGTCTCCTGGTACAGCGCCTTCGGCCTACCGGCCTCGAAGTCGAGGCAGAACTGTGGCCATATGTACTCGGCTTCTCCAGCGACGACAGTATCGGCTAGGCCTGCGTACTGTTCGGGACACAGGGAGGCGTAACTGCCGCCAGCGACCACGTAGTAGCCTTTGCTCCTGTAAAACGCCAGCAACTCTTTCTGGCGCCGAAACTGCACGCCCATCCCGCAAATCCCGACGATATCTACCTCTGGCTGCAGCGGCAGAGACTCGATGTTCTCGTCCACTATGCTGACCTTCCACGAGGGCGGACAGAGAGCGGCCAGCGTGGCTAGGCCGAGAGGCGGGTTCACCGCCTTGCGGCGCGGTAGCACCGTTTCCATGGCCCACTTGAAGCTCCAGAAGCTCTCGGGGAAACGGGGGTTGACGAGGAGAAGGCGCATGGGCAGAGCTCGCTTGGCTGTGAGAGTGCAAGTTGGTCGTCGGATGGACGGCTGTCAAACTAGGCTAGCGCTATGTGCGTAGCCCCGACAACGAGCAGCAGCCCACACAGCGACTTGACAGGCAGCACCGGGCTCCGGTACGTTGCAAACGTAGCGCTCTCCCGCGGAGGATCCTATGTGCTGCGACTGCTGCATCTGTTGCCCCGAATGCGATTGCTGCTCCTGCACCTGTTGTGCTGAGGAGCCTGCAGGGACGCGACCGTAGGTAACGGGCAACTCGAATCGAATGCTCCGATCGGCCTCGGACTCGCGTCCGAGGCCGATTTCTTTTTTCTCTCCCATGGACGTTCCGCTAGTACATTCGTCGTTCGAAACAGGATTGGAGAGCTGCGTCGGGAACACTCCGTTGATCCCATTGCGCAAGACCAACGCGCGCTTGTCACCACAGGTGCACGTACTGGCCAAGGCAGAATGGCTCAACCCCGCCGGCTCGGTAAAAGACAGGCCCGCACTGCACATTCTTCGCCGAGCCATCCGAGACGGTCCGTTAGGCGGAGAGCGGCGGCTCTTGGATTCCACTTCGGGCAACATGGGGATCTCCTATGCGACCTTAGGTGCCGCTCTCGGTGTATCGGTGACGCTCGCCGTTCCAGGTAGCGCGACACCCGAACGGATGACCGCGCTGCGCGCACTGGGTGCCGAGGTGATCGTGACGGACCCACTGGAAGGTTCCGACGGAGCCATTCGCGCAGCACGCGAACTGGCTGCTGCCTATCCGGAGCGTTTCTACTACGCTAACCAATACGACAATCCCGCCAACTGGGAGGCGCATTATCTGACGACAGGACCGGAGATCGTGCGGCAGACGCGAGGCCGGCTCACGCACTTCGTGGCAGGGCTGGGTACTACGGGCACGTTCACCGGAGTTGGACGCTACTTGAGAGAGTGCCTCCCGGGCGTTCGACTGGTGGCAGTCCAGCCCGACGCACCGTTGCACGGACTCGAAGGCCTCAAGCACCTGGAAAGCTGCCTCGTTCCAGGGATCTACGACGCATCGCTGGCCGACGATGTAGTGAGTGTGGCTACCGAGGAAGCGTACGAGATGGCGAGGCGTCTGGCTCGTGAGGAGGGTCTCTTCGTGGGCGTCTCCTCGGGCGCGGCCGCGGTGGCCGCACTGCGCGTCGCAGCGGCGTTGGACCAGGGTGTCGTGGTAACAGTATTTCCGGACGCCGGGTACAAGTACTTGAGTCAGAAAAGCGTATGGGAGGGAGCTCGATGAGTACGCCGCGGCTTGAAGTGGCACCGGACATCCTGGGAGAGTTACGACGGATCGCCGAAGCCGCGTATCCGCACGAAGCCGTTGTGCTGCTGGCAGGGCGCGAGTCGCGGGGCGTGCGCTACCTTACCAAGGCGCTGAAAGTAGGGAACGCCAGTAGCCTAGCCGAGCGGCGCCGCCGCTACCGGATCGCACCTAACGAATACACTGCAGCGGAACGCCTGGCAGAAGAGGCAGGGTTGGAGCTGCTGGGGGTGTTCCACTCGCACCCGGATCATCCCGCTATCCCTTCGGAAACGGACCGGGCTTGGGCGTGGCCTTGGTTCACCTACGTGGTCGTGAGCGTGAACGGAGGTCGAGCCGGCGAATGCAGAGCCTGGCGGATCCTAGAAGACAGGTCGGCTTTCGAGGAGGAGCCATTGGCGGTGACGCGTGTTTCGACACCGGACGCTACATGATGGAGGTACGATGCCTATCGTGAAAATCCCTGCCCCGTTGCGGAGCTACACCGGCAAGGTGGCGGAAATTCGCGTAAACGGCACCACTGTCGACGCGGCTCTGAAGGAACTGGTATCGCAGTTCCCGCAGCTGCGCGACTACATCTTGGCCGAAGACGGGAGCCTGCGCCCGTTCGTCAACGTGTTCTTGGGCCAGCGCAATGCGAGCGAAGTGGGCGGTATGGATGCAGCGCTCGCTGCCGACGACGTGGTGCTGTTAGTGCCGAGTATCGCCGCCGGAAGCGACGCCCTTTCGCACGAAGAGATCCTCAGGTACTCCCGCCACCTGTTGATACCCGAGGTAGGGCTGGAGGGCCAGCGGCGGCTCAAGCGGTCTGCCGTACTGGTCATCGGTACCGGAGGGCTGGGTTCCCCAGTAGCGATGTACCTGGCTGCCGCTGGCGTAGGTCGGATCGGGATAGTGGACTACGACGTCGTGGACTCCAGCAACCTGCAGCGCCAAGTGATCCACGGAACCAGTCGCGTGGGCACGCTCAAGGTGGAATCCGCCAGGGATCGGCTGCTGGACCTGAATCCAGGGATCCGGGTGGACATCTACAACGAACCGTTCACCTCGGCCAACGCCATGCGCATCGCTGCCGACTACGACATCGTGATAGACGGGACGGACAATTTCCCCACGCGCTACCTAGTCAACGACGCGTGCGTATTGCTGGGGAAGCCCAACGTCTATGGCTCGATATTCCGCTTCGACGGTCAAGTGAGTGTCTTCTATGCCCGCGAAGGTCCCTGCTATCGCTGCCTCTTCCCGGAACCGCCGCCGCCTGGCCTGGTACCGTCGTGTGCCGAGGGTGGAGTGCTGGGCGTGCTGCCGGGCACTATAGGCACCCTGCAGGCCACCGAAGCGCTGAAGCTATTGCTGGGAATCGGCACGCCGCTGATAGGGCGGTTGCTGCTGTACAATGCACTGGAAATGTCGTTCACGACGGTGCAGTTGAGAAAGGATCCAGCCTGCCGTGTATGCGGTCCAGAGGCAGACATCAGGGAGTTGATAGACTACGAGGAGTTCTGCGGAGTGCCGGGACACGACCGCGACGAGGGCACGCTGGGAGGTGGCTTGGACATCGAACCGCGTCAGTTGGCCGAGCGCTTGAGGACCGGAGAGCCGTTACGCCTTCTCGACGTGCGGGAACCGCACGAACTCGAGATTTCGCGGCTCAACGGAGCGCTCGCTATCCCTATCGGCGAGCTGGCAGCGCGCCTTTCGGAACTGGACAGCGCCCAAGAGATGGTCGTGTTCTGCAAGTCCGGAGGGCGTTCGGCCAGAGCCGTGGAGCTGCTCCTGAGCGCAGGCTTTCGCAAAGTGAAGAATCTCAAGGGCGGTATCAACGCGTGGGCGAGAGAAGTAGACCCGTCGCTTCCGCAGTATTGACGCGCTGACAAGCCCGCCTAGCGACTACGTACTACCACAGCCTATTCTCGTCTCGCCGGCGGAGGAGTGTCGGTACCCCTTTGCATATTGGGGCACACCATCAACCAGGTGAGGGTTGACCATGTTCGAGACGAGGATGGAGACGTGGTTCGGGACCAGGGCCGGCGCGACCTCCCGGTGCCTGCTGGTCCTGATCCTGGCTGCATGCAGCTCCAAGGAGAGCGCTGCACCGCCGCCGCCAGTAGTTCCGGTGGCCATCTCGGCCATGACGCCGACGGCGCTGACGGGGACAGTGCGGCAGCAGGCCAGTCCTGCACCGGCTGTGCGCGTAGTCGGGTCCGACGGCCGGCCGTTCGCTGGTGTGGCAGTGACATTCACTGTAGGAAGCGGAGGCGGTACGGTCAGCGGTGGTGCGGTCACGACCGATGCGAGCGGAGTGGCCACCGTCGGATCGTGGACGTTAGGACCGACCGCTGGTTCGCAGACGCTCGTCGCTGCGGCGGGGGCCTTGGGGAGCATCACCTTCACCGCTTTGGCGGCCCCTGGCGCGCCGGCGAGCGTGACGGTGGCGAGCGGAGACGGGCAGACCGGTGAAGTCGCTACAGCTCTTGCGAACCCCATATCGGTCGTGGTCAGGGACCAGGACGGCAATCCGGTACCTGAACTGACGGTCGAATTCCGCGTTACTAGCAATGGCGGTCAGGTCACCCCTACCTCGGCCAAGACCAATCTGCAAGGGACAGCAGCAGCGACGTGGGTGTTAGGTCCCGCTGCTGGTCCACAGACTGCCTCGGCTCGCGTAGGATCTCTCCCGGCAGTGGCCTTCAATGCCACAGCCACCAGCCAGAGAGCGGCGAACATTACCGTGGTGTCGGGTGACAACCAGACGGTGGAGATGGGTTCGCAAGCACCGCAACCTCTAGTGGTGCGTGTGGCTGACGCCTACGGGAATCCCGTCGCCGGTGTGGCCATTTCGTTTGCTCTGGCCAGTGGGACCGGAACGCTCGCGGCCGGAACGGCCACCAGCGACGCCAGCGGCCTAGCCTCTACACGAGTCACTCCCACGGCGGTCGGATCGCTGACGGTGCAAGCCACCTCGACTGAGATTCCCAACGCGCGGGCTCTCTTTTCGGTGAGTACCGGAAACTCCATTGTGGGTCAGGTAACGGTTCGCCAGAGTGCGACCACTCCGCTGGCGCTCAAGCTGCGAAGTGCGGCGCGTAGCACGGGCGCGGCTGTCTCGTCAGGCAAGTCAGGCTCGATGCAGCCCGCACCGCGGCAGTGGGATCCGGCTATCGCGCGCGGCAGGATGCGTTCGCGGGGTCGCCTCGTTGTTTCGTACAGGCCGGAAAGTTTCGGGCTTCCTGCAGCGGCTAACTCTTATTTAGCAGCGAATGTGCGCACCAATGCAGTGAGTGCATACCAGGCCGCCATGGCGCCTTTGGTGCAGAGCGGGTTGGTAGTGGAGCGAGCGCTGTCGCCGGCGATCGGCGCCTACTTGGTGGAAGTGGCTCCCGGGCAGGATCCCGATTCCGTAGCTGCTATTTTGCGGCGGGATCCGCGTGTGCTGGCCGTAGAGGAAGACCAGATCGTTTTCGCGGCGCCGCATGCAGTCGCTAGCTTGCCGCTCGTGCCGCCAGCGACGGAAATGTACGGCAACGATCCATATTTGCCCTACCAGTTATGGCACTATCGCATGATAGATGCCCATCGCGCCTGGCCCGTGAGCACGGGAAGCCAAGCAGTGCGGGTAGCCATACTGGACACCGGTATCAGGCCCGATCATCCCGCGCTCGCCGGCTTGGTTTCCATGACCGAGAGCTTCGATTTCACGGACGGCGTGACTCCGGCCTTCAGTTTTTCGCAGCCTATTTGCGGCGGTGGTAGCTTCATAACCGTCCGCGGAACCGCTGCCGAGTTGGCCTTGCCGCGCAACATGCCGCAGGATCCGTTGCAGGTTTACATAGCAAGTTCCACTGCGACGTGCTGGTCTCGCGATCCGGAGGGAAGCCACGGAACGCACGTGGCTGGCACTGTGGCCTCGATGGGTAACGACGGTGTGGGTGGCACCGGTGTGAACTGGCGCGCTAACCTCATCGCCGTCCGGGTGTTGGGGATCACTGGTGGTGGGTGGAACTTCGATGTCGCTCAGGGGATCCTCTATGCAGGCGGCCTGCCGGCGACCTATACGGGTGCGCCCATAGGTTTCACGGTAAGCATGCCTCCGGCGCACGTCACCAACATGAGCCTCGGCGGCAGCCTGAGCACAGTGGTACGTAACGCCATCCAGGCAGCGTCGGCCAACACTCTCATCATAGCATCCGCCGGCAACAGTGCGACTTCGACGCCTAGCTATCCTGCTGGCTATCCCGAACCTATCGCTGTGGTCGCGCTCGACCCCACGTTCGGGCTGGCCAACTACACCAACGTCGGTGCGCACGTGGACATAGCTGCACCCGGTGGCGATTTCCGGCTGGGCAGTACTGCTGCGATAACGTCGTCCACGTGGAATTACCAGACGGGTGTTCCCAACTACGCGCTTTATCAGGGCACCTCGATGGCGGCACCGCACGTGACCGGGGTGGCAGCGCTCATAAAGGCACTAGGACGTGGCTCCATTGAAGCCCTTGGACAGGGCATCTCATGGGGAGGCAGCCCGACCTATTTCCACGTCCTCTAGGACGTGGCTCCATTGAAGCATGGGGGTAGCCCGACCCCACGCGCGCCCGACCGATTTCCACGTCCTCTAGGACGTGGCTCCATTGAAGCTCTGTGTCGAGTACCATTTGGATGAACTGTTCGGTGAGATTTCCACGTCCTCTAGGACGTGGCTCCATTGAAGCCCACGGAGCGCGCACCGAATGGGAATAGCACGCACGACATTTCCACGTCCTCTAGGACGTGGCTCCATTGAAGCTTTGTCAGTTTCTCACAGACGATCCCGCTCAGTTCAAGCTATTTCCACGTCCTCTAGGACGTGGCTCCATTGAAGCTCGGACGCAGCGATGGCGAAGGCTATTGTGTTGCTCGGATTTCCACGTCCTCTAGGACGTGGCTCCATTGAAGCGCCG
>DATMBI010000004.1:0-2648 GCA_035559375.1 Gemmatimonadaceae bacterium
GAGTCCTTTCTTCACGGTCTTCCAGAGAATGGGACTGGCTTTGTAGCCCACCAAGCGATCCAGCAAGCGGCGCGCCTGTTGTGCCTGGACAAGTCGCATGTCGATGGATCGCGGCGCTGCCATAGCCTGCCGCACTGCCTCCGGCGTGATCTCGTGAAATAGCACCCGGCGCACAGGAGGACGCTTCTTGCCACCTATCGCCTCGGCCACATGCCAACCGATCGCCTCCCCCTCTCGGTCCGGGTCGGTAGCTATGTACACAGCTTCCGCGGAGCGAGCGGCTCGACGGATCTCTTCGAGAGTCTTTTCCTTACCCTCTATGGTTACGTACTCGGGAAGGAAACCCTTCTCTATGTCGATGCCCAGGCGCTTCTCCGGAAGATCGCGAACATGACCGACAGTAGCCTTGACCTGGAAACCCGGACCCAAATACTTGCTGATCGTCCGCGCCTTGGCCGGCGACTCGACGATAACCAGACTGCTACCGCTTCCATTCGACTCGACAGCAGCAGCACGTACTTTCCGTCGGGCGATCGTCGCCGCCGCGCTAGTCACCCTCTTGCCCCGCGCCGAGGCAGATTTAGTCGCTGCCTTTCTATTTCTTCTGGCCGCACGTGACGATGCGCCGCGGCCCGCTATGCCGCGGGCCGCAACGGTCTCGTCGCTAGCCTGCTTCTTCTTGGAAGTAGTTGCCATGCTTCAATGAACGCTTACCTGGTCCAGCCCCGGCATTGTCTCGTCGAGGCCGGCTACCTCTATCAACGAACGCAGATCCTCGAGCGCTATCCTGCCCTCGAACTGCAGCAACGCACGCTCGATCACCTGCTCCAAAACTTCGGGTGTCATCGCACCCGAATCTGCAAGACGCAAGAGGTGACCCCACGCTTCCGGAGCGAAGCGGCCCCACTCGTGCGGCCCCAATACTCTGAATGTCATACTTCTCCTTTACTGGGCGCCCGCGTTCTCCAGAACGCGGGCACTCGATCGTACCTACCTTACGCCAAGATGTGCCATCCTTCCCGCACACCTCGAGCCCACGGGACGACACCTCAGCCGTCGCGATCGCAACATAGCGATCGGTGCTCCTAGCTCGGTCCGAGGCGGCTAACGTACTGGCCACCCCCAACGCTGAGCAAGCTCTGTGACGGATGTCACAACACCGTCAAGACCGAGTAGTTCCGTCTCCAGCGTAGCATCAGCAGCCTCGTAGGAGCTGCGGCGCTGCTCCCAGAGCCTCTCTAAGCTGCTACGTGGATCGCTTCCACAGCTGAGCAGCGGTCGCGCAGCGACAGCCGCACCCAGGCGTCGCAGCGCTTCGGGCACGCTCACAGCCAGATGCACGATCCGAGCACGGTGCCGCAACAACGCTCGGTTGGAAGCCTCGACGATCCAACCTCCACCGGGAGCGAGAATCATAGCCGGCGCCTCGGCCACGCTAGCGGTAAGTGCCGTTTCCAGTCGCCGGAACTCGGCCTCTCCCAATTCTTGGAATATAGAAGCGACCGACAGGCCCGTCCTGCGCTCGATCTCTCGATCGAAATCCAGGAACCCTGCTCCGAGACGCTCTGCCACCAGTGCTCCCACAGTACTCTTCCCCGCACCGGGAAGCCCCACGAGCACGATGTGCGGCAGCAACTCAGCCGTCCTCACTTGCCTAACCGCTGGGCCAGACGCTGCACGTATCCTTCGTAATTGCGGCGCGTCTCGCTCAACGAATCACCGCCGAACTTTTCCAGCCACGCCTGCGCCAACACGAAAGCTACCATCGCCTCCGCGATGACACCCATCGCGGGGACAGCCGTGACGTCGCTACGCTCGGCTACTGCTGCCGCCGGTTCGCCCGTGCGCACGTCGACCGTGCCTAACGGGCGCATGAGGGTGCTGATCGGTTTCATGGCCACGCGCACCACCAGCGGCTCGCCTGTCGTCATACCGCCCTCGGTACCACCGGCGCGATTGGTGCGGCGCCGCACGTTGCCACTCCCTGGATTCCCAGGAGCTGCCTCTATCTCGTCGTGAACCTCCGCACCGGTCAAGCGAGCTGCCATGAACCCCAAACCGATCTCCACTCCCTTTACGGCTGGGATGGATAGCAACGCCGCACCCAAGCGTCCATCCAGTTTGCGATCCCAACTCACATGCGAACCGAGGCCGGCGGGAAGGCCTGTGGCCACCACCTCGCAAATGCCACCGAGTGTATTGCCAGCAGCTTTGGCTTCGTCTATACGCGCCATGGCAAGCTCGGCAGCCCGCGGATCCAGCATTCGCACCGGCGACCGATCGGCAACGACGTTGACGTCCTCCGGGAACGGATCGGGACGCGGGGCATCCACGCCGCCGAGGTGCACTACATGACTGCCGATCCGCACACCGAACTCGGCTAAAAAGCGCTTGCATACGGCGCCGGCTGCCACGCGCGCAGTGGTCTCGCGAGCCGATGCACGCTCCAGGATGTCACGAGCATCCTCGCGGTCGTACTTCAGCATGCCGGTAAGGTCGGCATGCCCCGGACGCGGGCGCGTTACAGCACGCCGGCGCAGTCCTTCGTCTTCGCCGCGCGGCGCAGGATCCATCACGTCCTGCCAGTTCTTCCAGTCGCGGTTGCGAATCAGCATCGCGATCGGAGAGCCCAGCGTCTCCCCTGCGCG
>DATMBI010000005.1:0-10324 GCA_035559375.1 Gemmatimonadaceae bacterium
CACCCGGGCTCTCTGCCACAGAACGCGCGGCGGAAACGGCAAGCCGGTTGGATGCACCCACCACGAAATTGTCGAAACGGTAACGTCCGTCGAGCATGGTCAAATCCTGGCGCGCGCAGGCTCCGCGAAGCGACGCAGCACTTGCACGCTCACCGCACGGAGCGCCTCGAAAACACCCCGGCCGCGCAAGGCATCGCCCGGGAAGCTCGGCATTCCCCGGAAGTTGAGGATGGCATCCAGCTCCTCCGGACGTGCAACTAGTGGCTCGGGAAGGTCTTGCTTGTTGTAGTGAAAGACGAGCGGAACGTTGCGCGGGTCAACGCCGTGCATGAGGAGCGCTTCGTGCATGTCTCGCAAGCTGTCGAGGTTTTCTTCCATGCGAGCGAGCTGCGAGTCTGCCACGAAGACAATTCCATCCGCGCCGTGTAGCACCAGGCGGCGCGTCTGGGCGTATTGCGGCTGCCCGGGGACTGTATAGAGCTGAAAGCGCGTCAGGTACCCGGATATGCGCCCCAGCTCCAGTGGCAGGTAATCGAAAAAGAGAGTTAGATCACCTTGTGTAGCCAGCGAGTACATGGTGCCGCGGCGAGACGCGGGCACCTTAGCATAGATGGCCTGGAGACTGCTCGTCTTCCCTGACCGCCCAGGCCCGTAGTAAACGATCTTGCAGGTTATCTCCCGAGCAGCGTAGTTGAATATCGGCATGCGGCATCGCTCCCCTACCACTGCCCCAAGAGATGCTGCCGCAGCAACCCCAGACTGCACCCTGGGCGCCCCAAGACTATCATCAGCAGGTCACGGCGTACACCTAAGACGAGGTGACCATTTGACGAATCGAGGAGAAGCAATCTCGTAGCGCCAAAACCGGCCGCCCTGCAGGCCACCGCGGCTCGCCTGGCAATGGCCACGCCCAGCGCCGCTAGCGAATCAGCGTCCACGCCGTGCGGTAAGCTGCTCGCGATCACGAGCCCGTCCTCGAGCGACGCCAGGAGCGCTCCACGCGCACCCGGCAACCGCCCCGCACGACGCACGACTTCATGGTAGGCGCTCGCCGCACTCATTGTGCGCCCTCCAACCAGCGTTCCGCCCGGCGCCGAGCATGCTCCAGGAAACGGCGTACCGACCCCACTGTACTGTCCCGCGCCGCAGCCACTAGTAGCACGGACATCCGCTTGCACGGAGCGAGTCCAAGCGTGGCGTGCTGTGCCTCCACTACGCACCCACGCCACTCGCCGAGTCCCAAGTGCAGCATGGCCGTCTGTATTTCCTCGGCAACTCCAGCGAGCACCGCTGCTACTTCCTCGCCCACATCGGCTCCGGATTGATCGACGAAGAGGCCCGCCAGCACCACGCCGTCTCGGTCCAGTAGCAGGGCCGCCCTATCTGCGTCGCCCAGTAGCGGCGCAAAGAGCGACTCCGCTACCTCTTTCGGGCTGTACTCGGCGTTACCCCTTTCGGCTATCATCTAACCTCCGCCAGCTCCTTTAGCCGGGCCGCCTGCTCCAACGCACTGCGCGCGAGCGCGGCACGTTCGTCGTGCGGGTAGAGCAGGAGCAATCGTCGCCAGGCAGAGACGGCCGTGTTCAACTCACCGCGCAAAAGCGCATCCCTAGCTTGCGCCAGCAGAGCAGAGGCATCCGGTGTTGGTTCTTTGGCCCTTCCACCTCCGGCGAGCGTGACGACACCAGTGGTGAGGAGGCCGTACACGATCTTGGCCGCGTCGAAGTCGCTGATGCCGACTTCCGCCGCGATGCCCCGAATGTCCGTGTGACCGTCCACAGCTCCCAGCACCTGCCATTCCATGGGCGTCAGTTCGAGCCGCGCCTGGCGCTCGAGCGGCGCGTCCGCGAGCATCGGAATGCAAGCCAGATCCGGGATGAGGTCAGTGATTCGCGTCCACTCGTCGATACGCCGCGCGGCCTCCATGAGTACCGACTCCACCGATAGACCGCTCTCAGGATCGAGGTCTCCGTCCCCCTCTTCTTCCTCTACGAAAGAAAACCACCCCTCTTGCCAAGAGAGCAACTCGAACAACACAGCCTCGATCTGGCGCCTTATCTGCCGCTCGAGTTCGCGGCGCGTGACGAACCCCAGGTCTACTAGGATGTCGCCGAGCCGGCGCGATTCGCCGGGACGGCCGTGGATCGAACAAGCGCGCTCGAGCTCTTCTTCGGTGATCTTCCCAGCACGGAGCAGAATCTGACCGATAGGATGAGGGTTGCTGCGAATGGATGCCCCTATGACCCTACCACCTCGGAAGTGGACGGTCCCCTCGTTGTTGCGGAGAGTCGACGAAACCCGCAGCCTCCCAGTCTTTCGACTGAGATCGAGTAGCTGAAACACATCGTGGATGCTCAGTTCGCGGAGTGGGCCCTCGATAGGCATCATGCGCTCCAGCTATGCATCGAAGGCCGCCGTGCAGAGCCTCGGCCGGCATATGGGCGCCGGCCCGGTGGGGCCATACCGTCCACGCTCTCTCGACCTCGTGCGCTTACGTTCGGTCCGTCCGCACCGTTCCCTGCGAGAGCGCCACGGTCCAAGGCACGCGCTAGTCTGGCGGCTTCCTGGTTCTCCGGATCTAGTCTGACCGCGCGATCCAGGGCGCGCCGCGCGTCGGTCAGCTGGCCAGCAGCTAGCAACGCGTCGGCGAGAAGCAGAAGCGCCTCGGCGTCCCAAGGGTGCTCAGCGAGGTAGTCGGCCAGCAGCTCGACCGCGGGCGAGAGCGCGCCGCGCGCGATACGTACCCTCGCCAACGCCACCACTGCCTCGTGCTGCAGCCCCCCTGCTGCGATCGCCCGCTGTAGCTCCTCTTCGGCCGAAGGCAGTAGGTTGCGCTCTTCGTACAGCCGCGCGAGCTCCATGCGCGGTTCCATTGCATTCGGATCGCAAGCGGTCGCCTGGCGGTACGAGGCGATGGCCGCCGGCACGGCACCGACTAGCCGTTGTGCCCTTGCCATCTCCAACCACAAGTCGCAGCGCAGCGGTTCGCGTACGAGAACGGACTCCGTGAGGCGGAGGGCGCCCGCTGCATCGCCAGCCAGGCGCGCAGCTTTGGCCGCCAGTAAGGCGGTATCGATATCGCCTGGTCGTCGTTCGAGCAGGCGCTCAGCATAAGCTAGAGCCTCTCGTCCACGACCCAGCGCTACCAACGCTCTTACGGATCCCTCGAGTGCATGCGTGCACCCGGGATCGCTGCGGAGCGCTTCCGCGAAGCGCTCGACAGCCTCGCCGTACGCTCCTTGCTGAAGAAACGATTCGCCCGCCAGCGCCAGACCGGTAGCTCTCGGTGCGCCGAGCTGTAGAGCCAGATTGACGGCCTGAAGCGCCTCGTGCCACTTCCCTTGTCTGATCAGCGCCAGCGCATCGTCGTAGTCTGCAGCCGATGGGGGGTCCGCGCCTTCGGCTAGCGCCGACAGAGCGCGCTCGAGTTCCTCCGGATCCAGTTCGACCGGCGCGGCCTGGGCTTGCAGCGGCTGATCGCCCTCGGAGAGCTGGGGAGCGATAGCTAGCCGTGGATGCTCGTACTCCAAGTCCATGGCCAGTTCGTAGCGCTGCGCCACATAATAGGGCTCGAGTTCCAAAGCTCTTCGCGTCTGTTGGAGAGCTCCCTGGAAATCGCCCAGATTCGAAAGAGCGAAGGCAAGGTTGTAGCGAGCTTCGGCGTAGTCGGGTCGCACGTCTAGCGCTCTGGCGAACGCTGCCCGCGCATCCTCGAGTTTCCCCTGTCGCATGAAGACCAGTCCAAGGCCGTTCCACGCCACAGGGTGCTCCGGCTCCTCTCGCAGAGCGCGACGGTAGGCACGAGCAGCTTCCTCGGTTCTCCCGATTCTCTGAAGAAGCAAGCCGAAGTTGAGCCAGCCCCTGACGAACGCTGGATGAGTGCGTACCAGTTCTGCGAACGTTTCCAGTGCGAGAGAGTCCTGGCTGTCGTGGCTGTACGCAACGCCCAAGTTGTTCGAGGCGATGGCGTATCCAGCTTCCAGTGCGAGCGCCCGGCTGTAGCTTTCGATCGCCTCTCGGAGCCGCCCCATCTGATGGAGCACGATCCCTCGTTCGTTCCACAGTTTGGGGCTACCCGAATCGGCAGCTACTAGCTCCTCGTAGCCGGCGAGCGCCGCGTCCCACTCTTTTCTCAGCAAGCGCAGTTCGGCCAGCGCTTCTTTCACTAGGCGCGGATCTTCCCCTCTTTGCAGGGCGAGGTTGAATTCGCGCATGGCTTCCGAGTGATAGCCTCGCCTAACGAAGGCCCGGCCTAGCGTGTAGTGGGCCAGGGCTACCTTCCCGGCGGCAGTTGCCTCCACACGCAGCGGCTGGGGGTCCCGCAACGCGCTCCTATCCTGCGCGGCGATCGATAGGTTGGCCTGACCCTTACCTAACGATGGATTGAGCTGCATGGCGCGCCGTGTCGCCTCCCTCGCCTCCTCCGCGCGCCCCATGTCACCGAGCACGAATCCCATCAGATAGTGTGCCTCGGCATGCTCTCCGTGCGTCCTAACGAGGCGCTGCAATACTTCCAGCGCCAGTTCGTTGTGGCCGCGGTGGTATGCGACCTCCGCGTACTGGAGCATCAACCCAGGATCGCCGGGTGCACTCTGCAAGGCGGCCGCCAGCGCCTGCATGGCCTCGTCTAGTTCGCCCAGCTTGCGCCGCACCTTGGCCATCGCCTCCAGCGCGGCCGGGTCGTCCGCATCGTCTGCCAGGATGCGCTCCAGCTCCGGGAGAGCGCGAACCGGATCCCCAGCCAGTAGATACACCTCGGCCAGCTCGAATCGCGCATCCCGGTCGTCCGGCGCGGCCTCGAGCCTAGCGGCCAGCGCCGCCACCTTCTGCTCGAGGAATCCCCCGTCACGGTAAGCCACCCGCAGATTCTCTTCGGCGACGGCCATCCGCGGGTCGAGCTCGAGCGCACGACGAAACTGTGCCACAGCTTCCTCGAGCATACCCTTTTGGTAGTAGAGAACGCCGAGGTTATTGTGCGCGCCAGGGTCGTTAGGGTCGATTCGGGCGGCGAAACTCCTCAGTACTGCGCGGTCTCGTTCGGAAACGAACTGCTTTGCTGGCATGGAGCTCGGCCAACCTCCCCAGCGCGGCTTCAGTTCAACCGCGCTACACGCAGAATGGTCTCCAGCGAAGCCAGGTCCGGCAGCAAGAGAAAGTGGCCACGGACCCGATCGCGCGCCTCCTCCATGCAGAACTCGGTCTCGATGCAGAAAACGCACTCCGGGTCGTTCCCGAACTGCGCGTAGGCGGTCGTAAGGACCGCTTGCGCCATGTCGACTGCCAAGCTGGGTGGCGAGAGGAGAAACCGGAGTCCGGTGAAGTCTCCCAAGGCAGTCACGTACGCCCCGGCGAGGATGTTGGCAGCCTCCGTAATCGCCGATCGCTCCAGTGCCCGCAGCTCCGTGCAACTTCCGGCAGCTTTGTGGGTCAGGATCTCGGCGAGACGGAGCGCTGTCGCGTGGGGGAATACCAACAATGCACGCCCGCGCGCGTCGCCCAGGATATTCATGAGAACGGCCGCCACCGGCTCTTCCGGGGCCGACAAATGCGACGGCACTTCCTCCAGTGGCGCGATCGTCAGGCGAGGTACCGTGATCATGATCCGCTCCGACGTCATAGCGGACAGGGCGGTAGCAGCGTGTCCCGCACCCATGTTGGCAACCTCGCGGAGTGCATCCAACTGAACCGGATTGAGGCTCCTGACCTCGAACAAAACGACCTCCTCAGAAAAGGCTCGAAACTTCGAGAATGAGCGCAGGCCTCCCACTCGGTAGGATCGTGGCTCCGCTGAAATGCGGCGCCACTCCGCGCACCGCGTCGAAACTCTTGATCACGATCTCCTCTTGTCCCAGCAGCCGGTCCACCACAAGACCGCCGCGGCGGCCGGCCACCTCCACTATGACGATCTGCCTCCCCTCCACGTCCCGCGGCGCTAGGCCGACCACATCCCGGAGGTCCACCAACGGCACTACCTCTTCCCGCAGCAGGAGCACGCGGCGCCCGCGCAGCTTGTGCACCCCCATGCCCGCGGCCACACTCTCCCGCACGTACGTCAGCGGAACAGCGTAGGACTCCTCCCCGACGCGTACCATGAGCGCCGAAACGATGGCTAGCGTAGGCGGCAGCCGGAGCGTTACGGTGGTTCCCTCGCCCTCCCGCGTGCGCAGTTCCACCGACCCACCCAGGGCTCGCACGCGCGCAACTACGACATCCATACCGACGCCGCGCCCCGACAACTGCGTGACGCGATCTGCCGTCGAGAACCCTGGTCGCGCGATGATCCGCAGAATCTCATCGTCACCGAGGTCACCTACGGTGAAGCCGGCCGCCTCGGCCTTGGCCCGCAATGCCCGACGGTCGATACCACGCCCGTCGTCTGTGATGCGGATCACAACCGAGGACTCCTCCCTCGCCGCATGTAGGACTATTCGACCAGCCGCAGGCTTGCCGTGCGCCAGCCGTTGCTCAGGCCGTTCTATGCCGTGGTCTACTGCGTTCCGCAACAGGTGCACCAGCGGATCCACCATCTGGTCCAGCAAGGAGCGGTCCAACTCGATGTCACGACCCTCGATATGGAACTCGACCTCCTTGCCTAACGATCGCGCTGCCTCGCGCACCACCCGCGGAAAGCGATCCAACAGCTCCCAAGCAGGAACTAGGCGGCTCGCCATTACAGCGTCCTGAAGCTCCGACACGATCCGGTCGACCGCCGCAGCGGCATCCGCTACCTCACGGTCGGCCAGCCGCGAGAGACGATGAGCCAGCCGGCCGCGGGCCACGACGAGTTCCCCAGTGAGATCCATGAGCGCGTCCAGCCGACGCAGCTCGATACGGATGTAACGCCCGCTAGTCCGCACTCGCTCGCTCTCACTCGACCAGAGGTCGTCGGCGCGCTCCCGCGCCAAAGGAGCTGGGGATCGTTCCGAGCTGCCTCCCTCTGACTTTTCCGCCGCACCTTGCCCCACTTGAGCGTCCTTGAGACGCCGTAGCAGCGTGTCCAACGCACCAGGGTGGGCCGCACCCTCTGCTGCACCAGACGAAAGACCGTCCGCCACGGCGCGCTCGCAGAGACCCTCCAGCCAATCGCACCCCTCCTCGAGAAGAGCGACCCCTGACGGCTCGAGAGCAGCACGCCCGTCGCGAATGGCGGCCAGCAGTGCCTCCACCTCGTGAGCCAATGCGGCCACCGCGCCGTAGCCCATCATCCCAGCCATCCCCTTGATCGTGTGGATGGCACGGAACGCAGCGGCTAATGCAGCAGCATTTTCGTGGTCGGACCGCAGGCGCTCCAGCGCAGCCCTGGCGGCCGCCAGACTGTCTCGTGCCTCACTGAGAAAAAGAGCTGCGTACCTGCTCGTATCCATCGGCGCAGCCTCAGGAGCGCTGCAACTGAGCCGGCAACACCCCAGCGGTTAGCCGAGGACGCGCTGAACGGCTTCCAGTACGCGACTGGGTTGGAACGGCTTTACGATGAAGTCCCGGGCGCCCGCCTGTATCGCCTCCACCACTAGCGCCTGCTGACCCATGGCGCTGCACATGAGAATCCGGGCATCAGGATCGATGCGCGTGATCTCCCGCACCGCGTCTATGCCGCCCATATCGGGCATCACGATATCCATGGTCACTAGATCGGGCCGCAGTCTCTTGTATTTCTCCACGGCTTCTGCACCCGTCTCTGCCTCCCCGACAACCTCGAATCCCGCCTGCTGGAGGATGTCCCCCAGCATCGTGCGCATGAAGATGGCATCGTCGCAGATCAATACCGTCTGACTCACAGGTCGTCTCCTCGCGGCGCTTCAGGTCCTATACGAGCGTCTCGGCAACGAGCACGTTCACGTCCACGATCAAGACGACTTTGTCGGCCAAACGTCCCGCACTGGATAGAAAGCGCCCCCCCAAGGCGGCCTCCGCATCTAGCTCCACCTCCTCGACATCCTCCACGTCGTCGACCAGTAGCGCCAGCGATCGGTCGCCCGCCGACACAACCAGCACTACCGGGTCCGCCGCCTGAGCCCGAGTGCCCAGCACGCGCTGCGCCAGGTCCACTACGGTGACGAGACGCCCCCTGAGGTTGAGCAAGCCAACGACCGACTCGTCCGTACCGGGGAGGCGAGCCACCCCACCCGAGAGAACGCCCCCGCCCACGATCTCCTGCACCGCGTGGCTCGGTATGCCGTAGAGGTCACCGTGCAAGCGAACCAGCAAAACGCGCGCAGATCCGGCTTCAGGCAGCATCGTAAAAGCCGAATGCAGCTAGAGGGTCCAACTGATCCACCAGGCTCGGATCACGTGCAACTTCGGCCAGAGTCGGCCTGAGATCCGGCGGCAGCGGTGACCGCAGGTCCACGATCTCGCCTGTAGTGGGATGGCGGAAACGGAGCCAGGCAGCGTGCAGGAACTGCCGCCCCGGCGCGAGGCGGAGCAGGCGCCTGCCGCCACCTCCACCGTATACGTCGTCGCCAACTACAGGGTGCCCGATGGAAGCCAGGTGCACCCTTATCTGATGGGTTCGCCCAGTATGCAAGTGAGCTCGGAGCAAATCCACCGCATCGAACCTCGCCAACCGCGTGAACGTGGTACGCGCTTCCCTCCCCGAAAGGACGACTGCCATGCGCTTCCGGTCGCGCGGATCGCGCGCCAGCGGGCGGTCCACCGTGACCGCGTCGGAAGCCAGATGACCCCAGCACAGCACTGCGTAACGCCGCACAATGCGCCGCGCCGCCAGCTCGGCGGAAAGCAACCTGTGCGCCCGCTCGGTGCGCGCCACCAGCAGCAAACCCGATGTGTTCTTGTCGAGACGATGGACCAGCCCAGCACGCTCGGGAAGGACACCGCTACCCGCTCGGCCCAGCAAAGCATTGACGAGCGTACCGCTCCAGTTGCCAGGAGCAGGATGCACCACCATGCCAGCCGGCTTGTCTACGACGACGATGTCCTCGTCCTCGTACACAACAGATAGCGGAATCGCCTCCGGCACGACCTCTCGGCCTTCAGCTGGCGGTACCTCCACCGTTATAGTCTCTCCCGCCCGCGGCCGGTAGCTCGCTCGCTCCCGACGCCCGTCGACAGCGACTCGACCATGCGCTATCAACGTCGCGGCCCGCGTCCGGGATACGCCCAGCCGCGCAGCCACCAGCAAATCGAGGCGGACATCGCTGTCCGCCTCGACTCGAATCACGTGCGTTCCAGGAGCGGGCTCACCCCTCACGGCGCCCGAGAGGTCTCTGGCGCTACGACACTGCTAGCACGCTCGCGACGATCCTCGCCCCAAAGCACCCAAGCCAGGAGCACGGCACCGGTGCTCACTGCCATGTCGGCGACATTGAACGTCGGCCAACGCAGGTTACCTACACCCACGTCGATAAAATCCACCACGCCCTGAGCGTGACGTACCCGATCGATCAAGTTCCCGAGCGCTCCACCACTTACGAGCGAGATGGCCACGAGCCGCAATCGATCGCCCGCCCTAGTCTGCTGGAGCAATCGCCACAGGATCCAGAGCGCCACTACCGTTAGTCCCATGAAGATCCAGCGGGAGTGCTGTCCGAGGTGCAATCCGAAGGCCGCACCTCGATTGTACACGAGTGTAAGGCGCAACCATTCTCCGACCACCTCGCGTGGGACACCACGCGGGTAAAGCATGGCCTCGGCCATCGCCTTGGTCACCATGTCGGCCAGCACTACAGCCGCCACGATAATCCAATAGCTACGCAACTTCGCAGCGTTACTACTTGCCATCTTCCTCGCGCTGCTTGCAGCGGATGCAGTAACGCGCGTGGGGAAGAGCGTCCAGCCGCTCGAAGGCGATATCTTCGCCACAGTTATGGCATTTACCGAAGGTCTCGGGCGACTTGTACAGCCGGCGCAATGCCTGGTCTATGTGCCAGAGGAAGCGACCCTCCTGACTCGCGAACAGGAACGCCTTCTCTCGCTCCATTGCGTCAGTGCCCTGGTCAGCCATGTGGAAAGAATAGGAGCTCAGGTCGCCATCGGCCGACTGTGGCGTCGCACCGAACACGTCGTCGTAGTGACCCAACTCTTTGAGCACACGCTGCCGTTCCTCGAGAAGACGCTTCTCGAAGTGCTGTAGCATCTTCTTGCTCATCCCTTTGGACTTCTTGGCACCACCTGAAGTGGCCATACTAGCGATCCTTTTTCAAAGCGACACGTCCTTGCAAGCCGTCAATCTCGATGGTTTGCACCGAGTATTCAACGCCGGCACCATCCTCACCGACCCGGAAGTCCCTGGCTAGTACTTCGCCAGCTATCCAGTCCTTGTACTCCGTTGCCGCCGCCTCGATCTCCTCCGCACCGCTCAGTCGCA
>DATMBI010000006.1:0-5511 GCA_035559375.1 Gemmatimonadaceae bacterium
CGCCATACAGTTTCTCTAAGTACTTCGCACCCTCTTGCACCGCCATACGCCCAGCGACTTCGGACATCGGAGTCAGTAACGGTAGCTCGCCACTAGGCAGCTCCACCGTCTCGTAGGCAATGCAAACGGCCCCACTCGCGATGTGAGCTCGAGTGAGCTCTTCGTCAGCCGCAAAGTGGAAATAGGTGAAGATCACCTGGCCCGATCGAATACGCCTCCACTCCGGGGCTATGGGCTCCTTTACCTTGAGAATCAGCTCAGCCGCCCCCCAGACACTATCGGCATCGTCGACAATTTCCGCCCCGGCCGCCTTGTAAAGATCGTCCGCAAAGCCGCTACCCTCACCGGCACCCCTCTCCACCAGAACGCGATGCCCTGCAGCTACCAACGCCTCCACTCCAGCCGGTACCAGAGCCACCCTGTTTTCGTTGGTCTTGATCTCCTTGGGAACCCCGATCAGCATCTTTATTTCCGGTTACTGTTTCGATGATCAAAGGCCGGGAATCGTACCGAGAACGAGCACTGTCTGCCGGCCCGGATTCAAGAACGTCGCACACACTTCGGCTACCTCATCCGCGGTCACGCTGTCCACACGAGCCAGCTCGGCGTCCAAGGGCTCGAATGGCTCTCCGTACAGCTCACTGGCGGCAACACGGTACATCCGGGACGCCGGAGATTCCAGTGAGAGCGTCAGCTGACCCTTGAGCTGATTCTTTCCCGCATCCAGTTCGCTACGGCTGAGGCCCTCGCGCGCTACAACTGCGAGCTCCCGTTCGATTTCCTCTAGCGCCCGAGCAGCACTCTCTGGGGAGGTCGCGACATACACACCCACGACACCAGTATCGCTGTAAAAGCTTTGGAAACTGTAGACTGAGTACGCCAGCCCCAACTCCTCTCGGACCCGCTGGAACAGCCGCGAACTCATTCCGCCTCCGAGGACTAAGCTGGCGAGAGTCAAAGCCAGCCGACGGCGATCGCTGTGCGAGACCGCCGCGGAACCTAGTACCAAGTGCGCTTGCTGTGTATCGCGCGGCACGTTGACCCGCCGCGGCGGCTGCGGCACGGGCGGCGGTACTGGAGGGACGACGGGAACCCCTCCTGGGACCGCCGTCCAGCCGGTTCTATCCAAGATCGCCAGCAGTTGATCGTGCTCCACACATCCTGCTGCAGCCACCACCATATGCTGAGATCTGTAGGCTGCCGCATGCAAGGCTCTAAGGTCGGCGGCGCTGATTCCTGCCACCGTGTGGCGCGTGCCGAGAATAGAGTAGCCGTACGGGTGATCGCCCCACAGCTCCGCGTTGTGCAGTTCGAACACTATGTCGTCCGGCGTATCCTCGACCATCGCTATTTCTTCGAGCACCACCCGGCGCTCCAACTCGAGATCGGCCTCCAGCAGAGCTGGCTGGAAAATGAGGTCGTAGAGTACGTCCGCAGCTACCGCCAAGTGTTCGTCCAGCACTCTGGCCTGGAAGGACGTGTGCTCCCTGGCTGTGAAGGCGTCTAGCGACCCGCCCAGGCACTCGAGCGACAACGCTATTTCCCGAGCCGTGCGCCGAAGCGTGCCTTTGAACACCATATGCTCCAAGAGATGGGAAATGCCCATCTGCCTTGCCGGCTCGTGCACTGACGCCCGCCGCACCCACGCCCCCAGGGCCACTGAGCGCACACCTGGCATGAACTCCGACACGACAACGAGTCCGTTGTCTAGCGCCGTCCTTCTTACTTCGGTTTCAGCTCGGTGTACAGCCCACCCCACTAGCGCCGGCCCCTTCCCCCAGCGGCGCCACGGCCGCCTCTGCTACCAGCGCCGCCGCGCCGAGCACCCTTGGGCTCTCCCCTACCTTCGCTCCCGACAGCGGAATGAGTCTCGGCAGCGGTTCCCCCATCTTCGCTAGCGCGAGCACCCTCCGCATCGTCGGGCTTCGGCTGCAGCGCCTTCATGGAAAGCCGTAAACGCCCGCGCTCGTCACGGTCTATCAGCTTCACCCTGACCCGATCGCCCTTTTTCACGACGTCTTCCGTGCGCTCCGTACGACCGTGCCGCATCTCCGAGATATGGAGCAATGCCTCAGTTCCTGGAAGGATCTCGACGAATGCTCCGAACGGTGTAGTACTCTTCACAGTCCCTTCGTAAGTCTCCCCGACCACTGGCTCCGCCGTAATTTCGAGTACCATCTGCTTGGCCCGCTCCAACGCCTGCCCACCTACAGCAGCGATCGTAACGAGACCCGAGTCGTCGACCGTGATTTCGGCACCGGTCTCGTCCTGGATACCGCGGATCGTCTTCCCCTTGGGACCGATCAAATCGCCGATCTTTTCCGGGTTGATGGTGAGCGTGACGATGCGCGGAGCGTACGGCGACAATTCGGTACGAGGGGCCGGCAGAGCTTCCCTCATTTTTTTCAGGATGTGCAGTCGACCCTCACGCGCCTGTGCCAGCGCTTCCTTCATGATCTGAAGCGAAAGACCTTGGATCTTGATGTCCATCTGGATGGACGTAATCCCAGTCTCGGTCCCTGCCACCTTGAAGTCCATGTCGCCTAGGTGATCCTCGGCACCCAGAATGTCCGTGAGGATCGCATAGCGATCTCCCTCCTTTATCAATCCCATGGCAACGCCAGCCACCGCGGCTTTGACCGGCACCCCTGCATCGAAAAGCGCCAGCGAACCCCCGCACACAGAGGCCATCGAGGAGGAGCCGTTCGACTCGAGTATGTCGGACACGATACGAATCGTGTAAGGGAACTCCTCGTACGCCGGAAGCACCGCCTGTAAGGCCCTCTCTGCCAGGTTACCATGGCCGATCTCCCGCCGGCTCGTACCGCGTACCGGTCGCACTTCGCCGGTGGAAAAAGGCGGGAAGTTATAGTGCAACATGAACGACTTCGTTACTTCCCCGAGTTCGTCGATGGTATCGAGGCGCTGCACATCCTCGGCGGTCCCGAGCGTGCAGGCGACCAACGCCTGCGTCTGACCGCGTGTGAAAAGCGCCGAACCGTGAGCTCTCGGAAGCACACCGGTCTCGATGGTTATCGGTCTCACCTCGTCAGGCCGCCGCCCGTCTACGCGCAACCCCGTGTCCAGCACCTGCGATCGCAAGGCATTGAATTCCAGCTCGTCGAGTACCGTAGCCAGGTGCGTGGCCCAATCTGGATTCTCGGCAACTAGCACATCGGTTACAGCACGCTTCACCGCCTCGACAGCCTGGATGCGGGTGTGCTTTTCAGGTTGCGTGATCGCCTCGAGGATGCGACCTTGCGCCTCCTTCTTGACGCGATCGACGAGTTCCAACGGAATCTCGGCCTTGCGCCAATCCATCTTCTGGACTGGCCCAGCAGCCTCGAGCAGCTCCTGCTCGTAACCGATCAGTTCGCGAATTCCTTTCTGTGCAACAGCCAACGCTTCCAGGATGTCGCTTTCGTCCACCTCCAGTGCCCCACCCTCGACCATCACGATCGAGTCCTGCGAACCAGCCACGACCAGCTCGACATCGCTGTACTCTAGCTGCTGGAAGGTGGGGTTCAGGACCCATTTATCCTGAACTCGACCCACGCGCACACCCCCGATCGGACCTAGGAATGGCACCTTGGAATGCGTTAGCGCCAGCGAAGCAGCCACCAGTCCGAGAACGTCTGCATCGTTCTCCTGATCGGCGGAAATGACATAGACGAAGACCTGCACCTCGTTGTGAAAACCCTCTGGGAAGAGCGGCCTGATCGAGCGGTCGATTATGCGGGCTGCCAGAATCTCATGGTCGTGCGGGCGCCCCTCGCGCTTGATGAAGCCCCCCGGAATCTTTCCCGCCGCGTACGTTTTCTCGCGGTACTCCACAGTGAGCGGAAAGAATGGCAGCGCGCTTTCGGTTTCACTCACAGTTACCGCGGCAAGCACCATGGTTTCGCCGAACTGCACTACGGCGCTACCGGCTGCTTGCTTCGCCATCCTGCCGGTTTCCAGTACCAGGCGGCGTCCAGCGAAATTCTTCTCGATTCGATGCATCATTGCTTTTCGACCTCTTTGGATCGCTAGTCAGAGCGAAGCACTGGAACTGGCCTTCGCCTGGGCCAGCACAACGCAAAACGCGCGGGTCAGAGCCACCTGCCCGCGCGATGCGACTATTCGACCATGACTAATGGCGAAGGCCAAGATCGGAAATGATCTGGCGATAACGCTCGACGTCAGTGCGCTTGAGATACTCCAGAAGACGGCGGCGCTTCCCCACCATCTTCAGGAGACCACGGCGACCATGGAAATCCTTGACGTGGCGCTTGAAGTGCTCAGTTAGATAGTTTATGCGCTCGGTGAGCAGCGCAATCTGCACCGGTGCCGAACCCGTATCGCGCTCATGCAACTGAAACTTCGACATCCTCGGTGCCTTTTCCGAACTCATGGTGTATATTCCCCGCGCGTCGCTCGCGTGTCCTAAATCCCTTTAGCGATCGCAATTTACTGGCTGCTACCACCCCTGTAAAGGCGTCCCGAAAGAGTGCCTGAGCGCTACCTCGGCCGCACGTTGGGCAGCTACCGGGTCGAGAGTCTGCTTGGCTCGGGTGGCTTCGCATGGGTATACAAGGGGTACGATCCGGAGCTAGAGATCCCGGTAGCGATCAAGGTTCTCAAGCCACAGTTCGCGGGCGACCCCTCCCTGGTGGACCGCTTCAGGCGCGAAGCCGCCACCGCTGCTCGGCTACGCCATCCCAACATCATCAAGATTTACGCAGTGGGCCGTGAAGGAGACGCTGTCTACTTCGTAATGGACTACCTTCCCAGCGGCCTGGCGGAAAAACTCGAGGCGACGCCTTATCTAGCCGAGAACTTCGTCATCCGTATCGGGCGTGACGTGGCGAGGGCATTGGGATTCGCACACAGGGAGGGAGTCATCCACCGAGACATCAAGGTGGACAACATACTCTTCGATGCCCACGGCAATGCCATCGTCGCCGATTTCGGCATAGCACGCGCCATCAGCGGCTACACGCAGCGTACCGGCACGAACATGGTGGTCGGTACTCCCCAGTACTTCGCCCCCGAACAGGCACGTGGCAAGGCGCTGGACGGGCGCGCCGATATCTACTCGCTAGGCGTCACGCTCTACAGAGCTGCCACCGGCCGGCTGCCCTTCGAAGGTGAAGACTGGTACGAGATCGCGCGCAAGCATCTGGAGGAGCCGCCACCAGCACCGCGTACTTACAACCCGAACATTTCTCCGGAGTTCGAAGCACTGGTCCTGGAGTGCCTGGCCAAGTCCCCGGACGAGCGTCCGCAGTCAGCCGAGCTACTCGCTGATAGGTTCGAGGAGCTCTTGGCGAAGAGGCGAGAGTCAGGGACCGCGCGGACGACGGCTGTTCCGTCGCGTAGCGCCACGACTCAGCGCGTCAGAATCGGCGACCGGCTGGCGCCGCGGGGAGGGCCTGGCACACCCCGCAAGAAACTGATAGCCGGTGCTGTGCTGGCACTCACTGGGATAGTGGCCCTCGCTAGCGCTGTCATCGGCAGCCAAAGGAATCG
>DATMBI010000007.1:0-4366 GCA_035559375.1 Gemmatimonadaceae bacterium
CGCTCCTGTGTAGTGGTGCCGGCTAGCACCACGCGCGCACCGAGCCGTTCCGCTCCGCGGCGCTTGGCTGGCGTGACCGTTTCGGGCATCACCACGGTGGCTGGAACGCCGAAGTAACGTGCCACCAACGCTACGGCTTGCGCGTGGTTGCCGGAACTGGGAGCGATCAAACCTCGGCGGCGCTGAATCGGGTCGAGCCGCGACACGAATGTGTACGCACCCCGGAATTTGAACGCACCTCCCAGCTGCAGCATCTCGGGCTTCAAGTACACCCTGACTCCGAGTTCCGTAGCTGTGGGATCTAGTGGGAGCAGCGGCGTGCGCACCGCAATACCTCTCAGCCCTGCAGCGGCCGAGCGGATGGCGTCCAGCGACACGAGCCCTTCTTCGGTCGTCACTCTCATGCGTGCAAAGTTGGGCTTGCAACCCGCAGGCCAGCAACTGGCACCAGAGGAGGCAATTTCTGCCGCCTCGTCGTGCAGGCGAGCGGCCCCAGGATTAGGGAGAGGCGTAACAGCGGGCGACCGAAGCGGCTGCGCCGCGGTGGGAAGCCCGCGGCGCAACTGTCTACTGGTCGAAGAAGAGGCCTGGCTCCATTTGGTCGGGTACGGCCTCCGCCATGTCTCCCTGTTGCGAGTCGTCGTCTTCTTTAGAGTCGTCGGGCACTACCCTAGCCACTGCGGTAACCAGGTCCCCCACCTCCAGTTCGACGAGCTTGACACCCTGCGTGGCCCGACCAGTTACAGATACCTGAGCAGCCTGGGTACGAATGATCTTGCCGCCGCGAGTGATCACCATGATCTCGTCTTCTGGAAGCACTTCCATCAGCGCCACCACGTCCCCGGTGCGCTCGGTGCGCCTGAGAGTCAGGATCCCCTTACCCCCTCTGCGTTGCACGCTGTACTCGTCGATAGGAGTGCGCTTACCCAAGCCTTTCTCGGTAACGCAGAGCAAAGTCGCCTCGCGCCTGATGACCACCATTCCTACCACGGAATCGCCTTCGCCAAGCTCGATCCCTTTTACACCAGTGGTGTCACGCCCCATCTCCCGAACATCGCTCTCGTGGAAGCGAATCGAAAGACCGTGGCGTGTCGCGAGGATAACGTCGTTGTTCCCTGAAGTAACCTGCACGTCTATGAGCTCGTCGCCGGGCTCGATCTTGATCGCCTTGATGCCCGTGGAGCGCACATGGCTGTACTCGGAAAGGCGTGTCTTCTTGACGGTCCCGTTCTTGGTGCAGAATAGTAAGAACTGATCGTCGCGGAATTCTCGCACGAAGACCATCGCGCGGATACGCGTTTCCGCAGGAACGTTGATCAAGTTGACGATGGATTTCCCCTTGGTCGCACGCCCTCCCTGCGGAATTTCGTGCACCTTGAGCCAGTAGCAGCGGCCGTCGTCGGTAAATACCAGGATGTAGTCGTGCGTGGAACCAACGTACAGCTGCTCTACGAAGTCATCGTCCCGCAGCTCGGCTCCTTTGGTGCCCTGACCACCCCGTCGCTGTTTCCTGTAAGTGTTCACCGGTGTGCGCTTGATGTACCCCGAGTGGGAAACTGTGACCACCACGTCCTCTTCCGCTATCAGGTCGTCGATGGTGATCTCCTCGGGTGCGCCGATTATCTGGCTCCGACGATCGTCACCGTACTTCTCGGCGACGCGCGCCAGTTCTTCCTTCATGAGGGCCATCCGCTTTGGCTGCGACTCCAGCAGCTCTCGCAGCGAGGCGATGGTAGCGCGTAGCTCCTTCAGCTCTTCGTCCAGTTTGTCGATTTCGAGAGCGGTCAGGCGCGCGAGACGCATGTTCAAGATGGCCTCTGCCTGCTTCTCGGAGAGCTGGAAGCGCTGCTGGAGCTGCGTGCTGGCTGCAGCAGGATCGTCCGATTTGCGGATGATGGCCACGACCTCGTCGATGTTGTCTACCGCGACCTTGAGTCCTTCGAGGACGTGTTCGCGCTCCGTGGCCTTCTCGAGGTCGAACTGGGCACGCCGCACGATCACCTCGTGGCGGTGCTCGATGTAGCGCTTCAGGCACTCCTTCAGGCCCATCACCCGGGGAACGAGCCGCCTGGTCTGTGGGTCCGGCACCAGCGCCAGCATGATCACACCGAACGAGGCCTGCATGGCCGTGTGCTTGTAGAGCTGGTTCAGCACCACACGAGGAATGGCGTCGCGTTTGAGCTCGATGACTATCCGCATGCCGTCGCGATCCGACTCGTCGCGCAGCGCGTCTATCCCCTCGATCTTCTTCTCGCGCACCATTTCGGCGATTTGCTGCACCAGGTTCGCCTTGTTCACCTGGTAGGGGATCTCGGTCACCACGATCCTGGAACTCTTGTGACCTGATTCGCGCTCCTCGATGGCAGCTCTGGCGCGCAGCACCAACTTCCCACGGCCAGTCTCCTGGTAGTCTCGGATCCCTTCGCGCCCGCAAATGAAGCCGCCTGTCGGGAAATCGGGCCCCGTAACGATGCGGCCGAGTTCGGCCGTCGTAATGTCGGGGTTGTCTATGAGCGCGATAGCCGCAGCCACGATCTCTCTCAGGTTGTGCGGCGGGATATTGGTCGCCATCCCGACCGCAATCCCGGAGGAACCGTTGACCAGAAGATTCGGTATCGCCGCGGGCAGGACACTGGGCTCGGTCAGGCGATCGTCGAAATTGGCCACGAAGTCGACCGTGTTGCGGTCGATGTCGGCCAGCATCTCCATAGCGATCGGCGTCAACCGCGCTTCTGTATAGCGATACGCTGCAGCTGGATCGCCATCCACCGAACCGAAGTTCCCCTGCCCGTCTACGAGCGGATAACGCAGGGAGAAATCCTGTACCATCCGCACTAGCGCATCGTAAACCGAAGCGTCGCCATGGGGGTGGTACTTCCCCAGTACGTCTCCGACTACGGTGGCGGACTTCTTGTACGGCCGGCCGGGCACCAATCCCAGCTCGTGCATCGCATACAGAATTCGCCTGTGTACCGGCTTCAGCCCGTCGCGCACGTCAGGAAGCGCCCGCGACACGATAACGCTCATCGAATAGTTGATGAACGACTCCTTGATCTCCTCGTCGATGAGTCGCGGGATGATGCGCTCGCGCTGGTTCAGTGCGGTCATTGAAGCTGCGCCTCGTTGATGTTCGTGGCTCTCTGGAAGACCCCGAAAGTTAGTCGAAAGGCCCCCCTGAATCAACCCTTGGCGATGGCTCTAAGTTATTGTCACTCAACGATTTAGGTTGGCCGATCTCCATTCGGTTTGCACGGCCCTCGAAATAGCGGTCTGGCTGCGAAGCAGCTCGCGAAGGGCTATGTTCTGGCCAGCTACGGAGGGACTATGAACAGAACCACTCGGCGGGCCTTCGTCCGAACGTTGGGGTTAGGGGGAGTCACGCTCGTGGCCGGCGATTTCGTCGCCGCCCGCGGTCGCGAGGCGTTAGGCGCCGAACCGCGCACTGCAGGACTCCGGCTGCAGCAGACCATCATCAGGCTGGACAGCAACGAGAACCCGAATGGACCCGCGGCGGCTGCGCTAGACGCAATGAGAGAAGCCTTCGCGGAGGCTTCCCGTTATCCGGACGCAGCCGAACACGAGCTGCGCGAGGAGATCGCACGCACCCACCGCGTCCGACCGGAGGAGGTTCTGCTGGGATGCGGATCCGGCGAAGTGCTACGCTACGTAACGGAAAGCTTCGCGTCGCCCGAACACGCGCTGGTCACTGCAGCACCGACGTTCGAGACGCCTGCGCACGTAGCCAGGCGCATCGGGGCGCCGGTACGCGAAGTGCGCGTCACGACCCAACTCCAACTCGACCTGGACGGTATGCTGCGCGCTGCCCGAGGAGCGGGGCTAGTCTTCTTCTGCAATCCGAACAACCCCACGGGTACCGCCCACGCTGCAGGAGATACGCTCCGTTTCATAGAGACGGTGCTGGAAAGGTCGCCGCAGACGGCAGTGCTCGTGGACGAAGCCTACTTCGAGTACGTGGAGCTGCCTGGTTATCGCACTATGATACCGCTGGCGGTCAGGCGCCCCGGTGTGATAGTTGCTCGCACATTCTCCAAGGTGTACGGCCTGGCGGGGATGCGAGTGGGATACGCAATCGCCCACCAGGACACCATCGCGCGGCTCGAACCGCTGCGCTTGGCTAGCGGGGTTAACGTACTGGCCGCAGTAGCTGCCCGTACCTCCCTCCAGCTCAGAGACCACGTGGGACGCGAAGTGGCGCGCAACAAGGAAGCTAGGGAGTATACGGTCCGTTTCTTCAACGAACTCGGCTTCCCCTGCCAGGCGACACAGACCAACTTCGTGATGCTCGACATCGGTCGCGACGTGAAGGAGTTCCAGGCGCTGTGCCGCGCGCGTGGCGTCGCAGTCG
>DATMBI010000008.1:0-2371 GCA_035559375.1 Gemmatimonadaceae bacterium
TGTGGAGAAATACCTGGAGCGCCCCCGCCATGTCGAATTTCAAATCCTAGGGGACAAGTACGGTAACGTGCTGCACCTGGGCGAGCGCGACTGCTCTATACAGCGGCGGCATCAGAAACTCATCGAGGAGGCGCCTAGCCCTGCGGTGACGCCGGAATTGCGCGAGCGCATGGGTGAAGCTGCAGTGCGGGGTGCTAAGGCGATCGAGTACATCGGGGCTGGCACGATCGAGATGCTGTTGGACCAGGACGGGTCGTTTTATTTCATGGAGATGAACACCCGCATTCAGGTGGAGCATCCGGTCACCGAGGTCTTGACTGGGGTGGACCTGGTCAAAGAACAGATTCTCGTGGCGGCGGGCGAGCGATTGAGCATCGATGCCATGCCTCCGCTTCGGGGCCATGTGATAGAGTGCCGCATCAACGCTGAAGATCCTTCTCGGGGGTTTCAGCCTTCGCCGGGGCGGATCGAAGTTTTTCACCCGCCGGGAGGGCCTGGGGTACGGCTGGATACTCATGTTTACGCGGGCTACACCGTACCACCGTACTACGACTCGCTGCTGGCGAAGCTCATCGTGCAGGGACGCGATCGCCGCGAAGCGATTCGTCGCATGCAGATCGCTTTGGAGAGCTTCATCATAGAGGGTGTGACCACGACGGCTCCCTTCCTGGCGCGTGTGATCTCGGACGAGCGCTTTCAGCGTGGCGAGGTCGACACGAAGTTCCTCGAACGCGAGATCAACTTGTTCACGGAAGGCAGTTAGGTGCGCATAGACGTTGTATTCGGGGGCGGAGGTCCCCTCCCTGCCGACGTGGCCGGACGGATCGTGGTGGTAGTGGACGTGTTACGAGCGTCCACGACAATTGCGGCAGCGCTGGCCGCGGGGGCTCGCGCCATCGTCCCGTGCGAGAGCGCTGAAGAAGCCATTGCGCGAGCGAAGGCCTTCGAGCGAGGGGACGTGCTGCTTGCGGGTGAAAGGCGGATGATGGCCATCCCCGGCTTCGACCTCGGTAATTCGCCGGGCGAATACAAGCGAGAGGTAGTGGAGGGGAAGACCGTCCTCTTCACGACGACCAACGGCACGAGAGCCCTTTTGAACTGTCAGGGAGCGCGCGAGGTACTGGTAGGTTGCTACGCCAACTACTCTGCTGTTCTGGCTGTGCTACGCAAAGCTGCCAGGGATGGGCATAGCATCGCCATAGTATGCGCGGGCCGAGAGCGGCACTTCGCTCTAGAGGACGCTGCTTGCGCGGGGCGGCTCGTACGTGGCATTTCTCGACGCGGGATCAAACCAGAGCTGGGGGACGCCGCTAAAGTCGCTGCCCTACTAGATCGCCGCTACGGGGCCGACATCGAAGGGCTGCTGCGGGAATGCGAGCATGGCCGCGCGCTTCTGGAGCTGGGGATGGATGCGGACATACAGGCTTGCGCGGGGCTGAACACTTATCCAGTAGTTCCCGTGTACCGGGACAGGCTGATAGTTCGCCGGAACAGCGCCTGACGAGGGCCGCTCGATGGTAGCTGCACTGAAGCGCGAGCTGGGTGGAATAGCGCTTCTCGTACTAGCGGTTTTTTCTGCCGGTTCGCTGGTATTACAGCCCGTTCCGGAATCGGGCTCCTGTATGGCAGCCGGTGGTGTGTTCGGACCCATGGGTGCTTGCATCCGGTGGGTGCTGACCGGCGCACTGGGCACCGTTGGGGCGTGGGGTGTGGTTGCCAGCCTCTTGCTGCGCAGTCTAGATCTGTTCGGCCGCCTACCGCCGCGTAGTGGGCAGGCGTGGACCGTGCTGGTGGTCGGCCTCAGCTTGATCGTTCCTGCCGGAATCGGACTGGTGACGGGCGCGGGCTCCGATCCCGATCGTGCGGTAGCTGCCGCCGGTCAGGTGGGCACACTGGCGGCGCACTTTCTGCAACGGTTTTTCGGGAGCATTGGTGCGTGGGGCGTGCTCCTCGCTGCGGTGAGTGCTCTCACTGCGTGGACGCTACGCTGGAATCCGCTGCGCCTCTTGTTTCCGTCACGGCGGCGCGAGGTCGGGGTGCCGGTTCTGCCGGCAACTGCCGGAAACATAGCGAAAGCGCCGCCGCCAACCGCGGCTGTGGAGAGCGAGCAAAGCGACGCTGCGGTGCGGCCTGCCAAAGTGCCGCGGCGCGTTGTAGCAGCCTTGGTGGAACGGATCAAGGCAACCGGGGGCGCGGATCTGGACGAGGTAGCTGATCTTGCATCGTCGGACGTCCTCGTCCCGCCGTCGAGCCTGCTTACGGCGCCGGCGCCGAGCTCGGTGGATCAGGGCCGCCGCGAATTGGACGCCATGGGCGAGAAGCTCATGGAAGCACTCCGTACATTTCGAGTGGCAGGTGAGCTGGTGGGGCG
>DATMBI010000009.1:0-10551 GCA_035559375.1 Gemmatimonadaceae bacterium
CGAAATAACGAGTGTGAAGGGACGCGAAGAGCGTAGTCGGTGCGCCAGCGCAGCGTACTGCTCTATCGACAGATTCCTCGCCGAGCCGCCGCTTCCTGGGTGAATGAACACGAGTCTGTGTTCAGACGGGATCCCCCGCTCACAGTAGAACTGGGCGCGCAGCTTTTCGATTTCGTCCTCTGGAAACGACAGGTAAGGCGGTGCAGGAACGGAAACTTGCGCGTGGCCGTGGTCAGCTAGGAGTCTGATACCGAGGTCTAGGTTGTAGGCGTACTCTGGTTTAGCGGAGCGCGATCGGCGCTGCAGCAGCCGTCTGTTGAAGAAGACCTGTGCCACCTTGGTCGCTGGAGCTAAGCGATAGGGAATGCTGGCAGCGTAAGTTAGGAAGCCGATCCGCGTGGTCGAGAAGAGTGCTATGGCGGCATGGTAGCGTTCCCGCCGGAGCTGTCGTAGTAGCTCCAGCTGCGCCGACATCGGGGCGCGTGGGCCCGGGTCGATCACGACGTCATCGACGCCCGCGCAACAAAGTGCCATTTCGCGCGTGTACTCCGAAACGAGTACGTGAAGCGTGGAAGTGGGTAGCGTCCGTTTGAGTAAGAGCAGTGTGGGATACGCGAGCATCAAGTCGCCGAGCCTGTCGTTGCTGATCACCAGGATTTTCGCGGGGGTTGGTGGCATGTCGTGCAAAGCCTACCTCGGGAGGGGAGGACTACAGCGCAGACGGCAACATCAGCAAGTGTGCCGAAGTGAGCTCGAGTGACCGCTTCCTTCCCTGCTCGCTGCCTGGCCCCTGCTGGAATACGCAGCAGTGAGCGCCGCCTCGAAGTAGGTCACTACAGCGGACCAATCGAACGTCTCAGCAGTGGTACGGGCAGCCTCGCTCATGCGGCGCCGGTAGCCCGAGTCTTCCAGCAGCGCTACGACCGCGGCGGCGAATGCGCTAGCATCGTCGCGCAGGAGGATATCGCGCCCATCCTGTACTGGTAGCCCTTCTGCACCGACCGTCGTGGAAACGACAGCACACCGAGCCGCGAACGCCTCTAGGATCTTGAGGCGCGTACCGCCGCCGGAACGCAGCGGAACAACGGACACGGCCGCACTGTGCAGGTAGGGCGCGACCGAGGAGACATCTCCGACCACTTCCACGGTATCGCTAGCCAGCGCTCGGATGCGCCTCCCCGGCCTGCGCCCCACGATTTGGAAGCGCGTCCCAGGCCTGTGCCGTAGCACAAGTGGCCATACCTCCTGGCAAAACCACTCCACTCCATCCACGTTGGGTTCCCAGTCCATGGAGCCGACGAACACGACAGTGTCTGTCGGATCGACCATCGAGAATGGCCTATCGAACGCCTGCACATCCACGCCCGTCGGGACGACGTCCACTGGAACGCCGGGAGCCATCGCCGAGAACTCCGCCTTGTCCACCTCCGATACGGCGATCACGCGGTCGAACCGACGCAGCGCTCTTGCCTCGTACTGGCGCATCCGTTGGGCTTCTAGAAAGTAAACGTTGCGCCGAAGCGATCGCCGTTCCGTCGCGGCACGCCTCTGCCAAAGCAGCGACTCCACATTGTGCTGAAAGAGCACGGTCGGCACTACACGCCTGAGCGGAAAGTTCAGCGACGGCGCCAGAAAATCGCACACTGCGACGTCCACACCCTTGTCTGCCAGAATGCGTTCCACTCGCTGCCGCACCGGAGCTCTGCTGTAGCGGTAGACGGTGAATGGAGCGTCATTCCACAGATGCCTAACGTAATCCACAACTCTCGCTGTCAGCGATCCACTCCCAGTCCGCAGCGAAATCGCTCCCGGAAAGACATCCTTCATCTGCGACTCGTACTCGGCGTCGCGTTTACCCTCGTAGTAGGTTAGCACGAGCACCTCGTGGGAACGCGCCAACTGCCTCAAGAGGTGATAACTGCGCAGTCTACCCCCCGTGTCGGCTGGAAGAAGCTTACCTGCCTTTACCCAGAGAATGCGCATGAATCGACTAGGCCAAACGGATCGAAGCAGGATCCTCGCCATCGATGAAGATGCGCTGCCAAAGCTCGAGGTTAACCAGGCACCACAGACGCTCGTCGTGTCGTTCCACTCCCTCCACATGGCTACGTACCAGCCTTTCCAGTACCTGTGGATCGAACAGACCTCGCGCCTTGGCTCGCTCGCTCGAAACGAAATCGCGCACGACGTCGCTGTGCTCCGTTCTGAACCAGCGTCCGATCGGCGTCGGAAATCCCATCTTGCGGCGCGACAGTATGGCGTCCGGCAGTATCCCCTCCATAGCGCGGCGAAGCACGTACTTGGTAGTGGTGCCGCGCAGCTTCATTCGTTCGGGCATGCAAGCTGTGAATTCCACCAGCGGGTGGTCGAGAAACGGCACGCGGCTCTCGATCGACGCCGCCATACTCATCTGATCCTGCTTCATGAGCAATTCGTGCAAGTAGGTAGCCATGTCGGCGTAAAGAAGGCGATCGAGCAGCGACCTGGCCTCGCATCGCTCGAGAGCGTCGTGAGCAGCTCGATAGGGATCTACGGCACTGATTTCTTCCTGCAACTCACGACTAAGTAGCCTTCGCTGCCATGCCCGCCCGAACACCGCGAAGTTGTCGAAGTAGATCGTGTCTAGATCCGTCGGTAGCGCGAGAAAGGTACGACTTGCAATTCGATACGCCCTGGTAGCGGCAGGGAGACTCTGCACGCCGAGTCGCACCGCTCGGCGTGCCCAGGACGGCACCATCGCCTCGTAACGTCGACCCAGTTTGAGGTTGTATAGCGTGACCCGGTAGCGATTGTATCCAGCTAGACTTTCGTCGCTACCTTCTCCGGTCAGCACGACCTTGACGTGCTGTGCAGCCAGACGGGCCACGAAGTTGAGAGCCACACTGGACGGGTGAGCGATCGGCTCGTCTTCGTGCCAGACCAGGCGTGGCAGCGAGCCGAAAAAGTCGTTTGGGCTCAGCAACACCTCGTGATGGTCCGTACCGAAGCGTCGAGCGACAGAACGAGCGAACTCCAGCTCGTTCGCTTCTCGTTCTGCGAACGCGACCGAGAACGTCTTGATCGGCTCGCGCACCAGCTGGCTCATGATAGCCGTGATCGCCGCCGAGTCGATCCCACCTGACAGAAACATTCCTAGCGGAACGTCGGCCATGAGACGCAGTCGCACGGATTCTTTCAAGCGCTCTCGGTACTCTTCGATCCAAGCCTCTTCGCTGCGTTCGATAGGTTCCGGGTAGTGCAGATCCCAATAGCGCTCGAGCGCAACCGAGCCGTCGCGCCACGTGAGGAGGTGTCCAGGTGGCAGGCGCCGAATCCCAGCGAAGAGTGTTTCGGTCCCCGAAGGTGCCCGATTGGCCAGGAAGTCGGGAAGGGCCTGCGTGTTCAGCTTCGGCGCGATCAGGCCCGAGGCGAGGATGGCCTTGATCTCTGAAGCGAAAACGAGCGAGCCGTCATCGAGCAAAGCATAGTAAAGAGGCTTTACTCCGAAACGATCACGCACCAGCAGGAGCTCCTCGCTGCGCGCGTTCCATATCGCGAAGGCGAACATTCCGCGCAGTTGCGGCACGCACTCCTTGCCCCGAAGCTCGTACAGTCTCAAGATCGTTTCCGTATCGCAGCGAGTCTTGTAGACCACTCCCTGTCTGCGAAGTTCGTCGTAGAGCCGCGGGTGGTTGAAGATTTCACCGTTGTATACGAGCTGAATTCCTCCGTCGTCGCTGGCCATCGGTTGGGCACCGTGTTCCACATCGACGATGCTCAGTCGCCGGTGGCCCAGGCCGATTCGTTCATCGAGGTAGAGGCCGGCGCCGTCCGGGCCGCGATGCAGCAGTACGTCGCGCATGCGAACCAGTCTGTCGCGATCGATGCGCAACGTAGAGCGTGCACTCAGCGCGATCCCGCAGATCCCGCACATTCAGTTCTTCTCCACGTTAGGCAAGACCAGTAGGGGTTCCACGGCTGATCCGATTTTGCGCGCGCAGATCGCGCCGGCTGGAAACTGCACGCCGGCCACTCGCGAGAGATCGAGGCCATCCGTCGAGCAGGCCACGAAACTGGTGAACGAGGGTCGCTGAATCTCCAGCACGCCCTGCCCGTGAAGCAGCACGGTCGGAGGCTCACTATAGCTCCGGAGATCGACTATAACCGTCCAGACAGTGACCGTTCGAACGGCTGGCAGGACGCACCGAATCGCGGGCGCGCTCCTTCTCGCGCCGTACTCGGGCGACACTTCACCGCAGCCGAGCTCGATCGAGATAGAGTCGTGGGACACGAAGCTCACCCCGCAAACGCTGTGAGCGCCACGAGCGATCGAGATCCACGCCCCTTCCGTCGTTGCCGTGCAATCCGCGCCGCACTGCAGGTGCACTGCGACCTCTACCGCCCGGGTGGCCGATACTCTGTCGATCACGATCCACGTGTCCGGTTTGAGATACACGATTCGCCGCTTGACCTTCGCCTGCCACGGGTGCAACCCGTAGCCGTCGTGCTCTGCCTCCAGGTAATCGGCATCCACAGTGGAAAGCCAGTGCCTTACCGTAGTGTTCGCCGTCGTTCGCCAGGCAAACGGTCCTGCCATTCGGGACGACGACTCGCCGTTCAGCGTGACGGCGTTGTGCGAAGCGGTAGCGCGGAAGCGATCCCTGACTTCGGCATCACTGTACGAGGCAGTGCCCGGATCGACTAACGCTGGCACCCCGCCGACAGTGAGATCGAACGACAGGGCATCGGCGTGCGCGTGCCCTCCGTTCAAGAATCCATGCGGACCGGCATCCACCACCATGATGTTGGCTCTCTCGCTCCAGTCGCTCCGCATGACGTAAATGCCGCCGTCCGGGAAGGCACGCGAGGTAAACGTCGGGACGGAGATCGTCCGATCTTGTAGCGTCTCGATAACGGCTTTACCGAAGAGCCACGCAGCCTCGCCTGCAGCGCCTCGGCTTGCCCATGCGAGATCAGGGCGACGTGTGAGCGTCGCCGCTGTTGCCAGCGCGGAGCGAGCGTCCCGACCGCGCCGCAAATCGAGAAAGAGTACCCGTCCGCCGTCGTCGTCTCCGATGAGCGGATAGCTGCCATCGGGCCGCATGATTGCGAGCAGGAAGACAGCCAGCCGTTCTACGGTCTCTCGCACCTCTGCCGTGCGGTTTTCGAGCTCGTCGCTCGTGGCATCGGCTAGGATAAGAAAGTGGCTATAGATATCGAGAGTATAGCGGTGGTACCAAGTTGCCTGTTCGACGTAGGTACCGTCGGCGCGTACGTGCCGTGGCAGTTGTTGCAGCAGAACAGCACGGCCGGTATCCCGCCAGTCCCGAGCTGCCTCGAAGTCAGCTAGCTCGTTTCCAAGATAGTAGAGCCCCAGTGCTTCCCCAGTCAGGTGAGTATTAGGACTGAAATACGTCGAAAGGTAGCGCCGAAGATGGTTGCCGTTCAGAAGAAGGAACTCGAGGGCACGCTTCTCTATCGCGTACGACAGTGCTTTCGAATCTCGGATGAGGCGTAACAGCCAAAGCCAGGCTATAGAGCGATAAGCGATTTCTAGGCTACTCACCCAGTTGATCCCATACTTCGGGGGGTTGGCATCCATCCAGGACTGCAGAGCTTCGACAGCGCTGGCGGCGAACCTCTCGTCGCCCGTCAGAACGTATGCCTGCCCCAGTGTCACCATCCACTGATGCCTATTCAGTTCCCAGATCGCCTTGTGATCACCCGTGACTGCCGGGTCCAGGTAGTCGATGGCGCTCCAGTGCTTCGAGGGTGACCGTTTGCCGCTAACCGGCTCTGTGTGCCACTCGGGAGGAAAGCCGAGTTCCAGCGCGCGGTAGCCCAGAAGATCGAAGCGCCCTTCCATGAGGCGGCGGGCCTGCCTAACGATCTCGTCTGGCAAGCCGGGATCTACCTGATTCAATACATCGGTCGAAGCTCGCCAGTCGCTACTGGCAGGCACGAAGCCTCCACGCCGCAGGCGCCAGCGTGTCTCCCACCACCGCTCGATATTCCCGGATTCGCTCCTGACTTCTTCGCGCAGTGCGTGCCATAGCCGCGCCTCGCTGGTTCGGATCCCGGTTCCCGGGTCGAGTCCGAGCCGCTCCATCCTTGCTGAGAGTGCCTGCGTCGCCCGCTCCCGCAGCTCCGCCAATGACCGTCCCTTGAGCGTGCGAAAGAGACGCTCGATCATCGACCTCGGTGCTCCACGTGTGCGGCAACTGCGGCTTCGCGATACACCTCTAGCCACGCATCGCGTACGGCCGGCCAGGCGTAACGCGACTGACACACGGAGCGTGCGGCGGCGCCGAGTCTGGCGGCGAGGCCCTCTTCTCGCAAGACGCGTAGCGCGGCTGCAGCTAGCGCGGCGTCGTCGCCTCGAGGCACGAGGAGGCCGCTGTGGTCGTGGGTAACCATGTCAGGAATACCGCCCGTGTCCGTGGTCACCACCGGGAGTCCAGAGGCAAACGCTTCGGCAATCGACAGCGGTACGTTGTCGACGTCGGAACTGTTGAGGAAAATGTCGGCCTCGTCGTAGACGAAAGGCATGCGTTCGGGTGCAACTCGACCTCTGAACTCCACTCGGTCTCGCACACCTAGCGCCTCGGCCAGCGCTTCGAGATTTCGCCGTTCGCTCCCATCGCCCACTAGTATCAGTCTAGCGTCTGCCTCTTCAGCGCAGATGCGAGCGAACGCCCGCAGCGTACAAGCGACGTTGTAATGCTTTTCCAGGTTTCTGTTGTTCAGGAATAGGGGCCGCGGCTCTGTACGCACTCGAAACTTGTACCGTTCGATATCGACGAAGTTGCCGATTTCTCTGGCAGTAAGCCCGTGTTCCGCAAAAACGGCGACGAGGTAGCGGGAGGGCACTACAATGCGGTGAGCTAGGCGCATGGGTGGCTTAGCCGAGTGCCAGCGACTCAAATGATCCGCAGCCTCTCCGCTGTGATAGTTGAGTATGACGCCTTTCCGGTAGAGCCTAGCGACCGTCATCGCCGGCACGGGTGCCAGGAGGAAGGACCAGTACGAGGCCGAGTATGCGTGGACGACGTCCACGTGGCGAAGGTGGCGAGCGAGCGAAGCCAGGTAGGCGCACGATGTGACCACCGTTCTCACGTACTTTACGCGGCGCGCCAGATCGAGAGGGCCTGGCAGGCGCGGGTTAACGGGCAAGAAGGTTACCTCGAGCTCAGGAACCTCTCGGAGTTTTCGCATGAGCCGATCGAGTTGCACTGCTTGTCCGCCTAGAATGTCCAGCGAGGGCCCCACGAGGCACACTTTGAGACGCTTCGCCGCCACGCGTTCATCCGACTCTGGCACCGATCGCTGTCGGTCCTCGTCACCAGACATCCCATTTCCCCCGGGCTGCGTTCCATAGCGCGCGCGTCGCAGCCAGCTGTACTGCGATCGCGCTCGAGAGCAGCTCGCGTACGCGCCTGCTGATTGCAGCGCCGGCACCGGCTGTTGTTGCCAGTAGCACAGCACCGGCCAGTAGCCAACGACGATCCAACGTTTCGGCGGCAACTAGGATGCTACCTAGGAAGAGCGCAACGAGCGCAAAAGGGGTGAGCAGGCGTAACAGCTTGTGGCTTACGAACTGGAGCCATATCGGGTTCCGCCACGGCACCAGCACCTCGGGCAGCCATCCACACAGCTGGAGGACTCCTGTCAAAGTGCGCGCCTTGCGCCGCTTTTCTTCTCGTACGCCGATTTGGCGCGCATCTCTTGCCCGCGCTTCGCGCGACCACCCCACTCGATAGCCGTCGAGCACTAGTCGCATCGGAACGTACAAGTCGTCGAGGATCAACCCCGGTGGTAGTGGTTGCCAGAGCTCCCGCCTCATGGCGTAAACGGCGCCAGTGACTCCCACGCTAGAGTGCACGATGCTTTCCCAGTAGCGCAGCCAGCGTTCGTAGCGCCAGTAGCTGCGGACCAGCCATGGTCCTCCTTGTATGTCTAGCGTCCCCGAGACCGCTCCCAGGCTACTGTCCGACTCCAACTCGCTGACGAGCGTTCCGATGGTTTCCGGAAAGAATTCCTGATAACTGTCGGTGAACACGAGGATACGTCCTCGCGCAGCTCGAACGGCTGCGTTGAGGGTGGCCGCCTTGCCACCCGGTGCGTCTCCGGGCACGATGTGCACGGAAGTTGCTTGCAAGTCTTCTTGCAGTGACTCCCGCTCATGACCGGAATCTCGCCCGATCACTATCTCGAGCCGTTCCTTCGGGTAGGTCGTACGGGCGATGTTCTGCGCTCGCGCTCGGATCACGTTCATCGGCTCCCGCGACGCAACTATGACCGATACGAGCGGTGGGTCGGCGGTGGTGTGAGACCTTTGTCGGCGGCGACGCCAGGCGGCCACTCGGACCGCTGTGGGATAGAGAACCCAAGTATAGGCCAGAACCGCAGCTCCGCTAGCCGCTAGGAGCAAGCCGTACTTCAGCACGCTCCTGCGCCCCGGTATTCGAACGCTCTGTCAGTCGAGTGCGACCTTTTTCGCATCCAGCAGTTCCACACCGAAATCACGGCGGAGTTCTTCCGTGGCTGCTTCCATGGCACGCGCGTCTTCTTCGCGCAGGTACCTTGGGAGGGGTCGCCAGCAGAAGGGTACCAGGGGACGCGTCCATGGCCGTCCCGATGCCTGCGCGATGGACGCCAGGTGTTGCTCCAGCCGCTGGAGCGAGCGGTGGCAGGTCGGGCCGTTAGCCAACATCCAGTCGCGCGGGTGTAGCTCGCTACTCATTTCCAGCAGTTGGCTCAATTGCCGGTCTATGCGCCGCGGCGACATCAGCATGCCGGTTGCTTCGTTTATATAGACCTTGGATCCTACGTGAGCGTAGCGCATCATCGCGACCGGCGTATCTGCGAAAAGACTCTCCACTACAGCGACACACGAGCCCTCTCTACGGCTCATGAGTACGCTTACCTTCGCGTCGCATTGGAGTCGGGTGACCTCCTGGATAGGTATGTCGTTGAAGAGTTGCACGTCTTGGCGGACACCGAACAGTTGCAGCTCGCGACGAATCTCGCGCTCCGTGCGTCCAGGCGCAGGCCTGCCCACGAGTGCTACACGGAGCCGCCGGTCCATTCGCCGCAGAGCCTCGAAAAAGAGCCAGTGCCGCTTGAAGGGCAGCCAGTTGGCCACCATTAGCAGATCTATGTCGCGCTGACTCCGTTCCTTCGGCTGGTAGAACGACGGCTCGATCCAGTCGCACGCCATAAGAGGCGATGGCTCTATGACCGGCCGCATTACAAGGTAGTCGTCGGCGTCGGCCGGATTGGAGACACCTATCACTATCGGGTCCTCGCTCAGACCTGCCATCCAAGCGAAAAGCGCGTAGTCGCCTGGCGACCAAGACGATGCGCCGACCAGGTAGTATCTGTCCAGCAACGTCCTTGCCGTCGACCTGGCTAGGAGTCGCACCCAGTTGTACTCGAAGGAACTATAAATGACACCCTTCTCACCCCCTTCGCCCGGAGCCTTGATGACCAGCGTGGCATTGAGTGGCTTGCCATCGAATCCGCCGAATTCCCCGTGATACCGTTCCATCCCTATAGACCTCTCGCGCCACCGATCCCTCTCGCGCTGCTGCAACCAGGGACTGAATTGCTGCGCCAGATAGCGCCGCAGGGGTCGCCAGCGCGTGCGCCTAGCTGCGATCAACAGGGCGCCGAATCGTTGCTCGCTTTTGGGGGCGCGCAAGAACGAAGCGGCGACTAGCCAGACGGCGTGCGCCTCCGCTAGCAGAGGCCTGGATCGTAACCAGTCGGTGGCACGCTGTCGTAGGCGCGCCAAGTAGAAACTCAGCATTGACAAGCAGGCGAACGGTGGGCGCAGCATGGTACACTCTAAGGGCCGCATGGCTGCTGTGGTAGCGGCCCTGCGGCCCTTAGAGGCGCTCGTCCTGCAGTATTGCTACACTACGGAATCACTACACCGCTCGTTGCACTCTGAACCATAGAAGTATTAGCTCCATAGCCAGAAGGCACCGACCCCACGGAAGACGCGAACAACGTCCCGTTGGGCCAAGACATTCCGCCAGCATCGGGGACGATAACGTTGGGCGAGAGAGTAACCGAGCCGCTGAACGCACCCGCGAACGGAAGCCCACCATCGCGGAAGAAGCCATACGTGCCACGGGTGAAGACATTGTTCGTGAGCACGAAGTTTCGAGCACTGTACTGGGTCACCACGATAGCATGGGAGTTGCTGCCAGTGAACGTGTTGTACCGAAACTGTATGTCGCTCGCTGTGTAGGCTGGATCGGCATCGCCTAGTATCTGGAGCAGCTTCCCGTCGCCGTCATAGATACCGGTCCTGATGTTCTCCATAACGTTGTGCTCGACCAAGACTCTGGAAACAGGCTCGCGAATCGGCCTCGAACCCGCGTGAGGCCAGATGTTGATACCAGCACCCGCGTTGCGGATGATATTGTATCTCACGGTCACGTCCGTCGTGCCGCTCCAAGTTGTCTCGTCCTCGGACATGAACACGAACGCGAAGCCGACTTGTGCGTCCTGCCACGAGCCGTCGAACACGTTTCCTTCGATCAAGATGCGCTCGACGTTCTT
>DATMBI010000010.1:0-3374 GCA_035559375.1 Gemmatimonadaceae bacterium
GAGGAGGTGCGTGCCAGAGAGCGCGCCCAGGCATACCCCTACCAGGCCAGCCCGATGAAGCAGAACAGGTAGGGCCGTAGGCCCAACTGCTGACCGCGGCGCGATAGCTGGGCGGCGCTGATGGCGGGCCCGTCGGGCAGCCTGCCCAGGGCCTCGGAGCGGTCCAGCCAGTCGGCCATCTGCTCTAGCGATAGCCGCCCAGCTCGTCTCGGTAGCCCCGCGGGGCCCCGCCGGGATAGCGGCCGGAGGGCAGGGCCGGCCCGCCGATCAGCGCCACGAAGCGGACGAGGTCGCTCCATGGCCCTTCTGCTGGGACGACCACCGGGGAATCGGCGGCGGCGCGCTCAAGCTGAGTGGGCTGCCAAGGAACGCTTCGCATCGCGCTACCTACAAAGGAGCACCTCCGAGGGCGGACCGGAAGCTTCTCACTCCCAAGCTACGCCCGACGGAGGCTGCCCCTCAGTTATGCAAGGCTCTCGTTTTTGGTTTTGCTGGCTCGCCGTCCACGACGCCGCCGCGTATCGCCTGCTGTTAGCGACCAGCCCGCGTCAGACACGCCTAGGCGTTGCAGGACGGCATGGCGCGTCTCCTCCAGATGCGCGCGCACGAGTCTTTCAGCAAGCGCCGGATCGCCGGTAGCGCAGGCGTCGAGGATCCGGCGGTGCTCCGCCTCGCGGTGGGTGACTAAGAGCAGGTACCGCTGACTGTTCTCCCACAGCATCGACAGGAAGCGCAGCAGCCACGGCGAGCCGGCCGCCTCATAAATGCCGAAGTGGAAGGCACGATGCAATCGATGGATAGCGGGCTGGTCATTGGCGGCATAGGCGGCGCGCAGGGCATCAAGTATAGCGGCAAGCCGCTGGATGTCGTCTGCAGTCAGCCGGGGGATGGCCCAGCGCGTGGCCAGCGGGTCGAGGATAAGGCGCATACGGTAGGTATCTATCAAGTCGGCCGCGCTGATAGGGCGCACACAGAAGCCGCGCTGTGGTACGGGCACGACCAGCCCCTCCGAGGCGAGGGTGCGCAGCGCCTCGCGGATGGGAATCGTGCTCACCCCTAGGCGCTCGGCGGTCGCACCGATGTGGATCAGTGTGTCTGGCGGGAGGACGCCAGTGATGATCTCCTGGCGCAGCACAGCGACGGCGCGGTCGACGAGGGTGGTACGGTCCAACAGCGGAGCGCTCGCGTCGCCAGTCGCCTGGTAGTCCCGCTCAGACATCTTGACGACCTCTCTCTAAGAATATATCATATAGCACTAAGAGGGGACTAACGGAAAGGAGCTGGCAGTGCGCCCATCTGGCGACCGGCTCGGCCCGGTTGGCGACCGCATCGTGTTTGAAAACGAGTACGTGCGTATCTGGGAGGTGGCACTGGCACCCGGCCAGGTCCAGCCGTACCATCGCCACGACCTGCCCTATCTTGTTATCCCGCTTGAGGGCGGCGAGAGCCTGATCACCAACATCTTTGGCCAGGAGCGCCGTGTCAGTGAGCGTGTCGGCGACTGCGTGTTCCGTCCTCCTGGCGAGACACATGAACTGCGGAACGTGGGCAATACGCACTACCGCAACCGCTTGATCGAATTCAAGCATCTAGAGGGAGTGGTACCTGCACTGCAGCAGATGCGGCCGGAGCAGCTCCATGAGCTGGTGGTGGTAGCAGAGGACGAACATGGCTGGCAGCCGCAGCGCATCCCAGGCCTCGAGATCAAAGTTTTGTGGGAAGCTTACCGAGACGGCCCGTCGATCGCCCTAGCGCGCTTCGCTAAGGGATCAGGGGTGCCGCGGCAGCATGTCCATGCTTCGAACCAGTTCATGTACTGTCTACGCGGTAAATACGCCTATCCACGTAGTGGTATAGTTCTCACGCCCGGCATGTTTTACTGGAACCCCAAGGATCATCCCCACGGACCGACGGAAGCACTCGAGGACTCGTTACTCATCGAGATCTATGATGGTCCACACTATTATGAGCGTCCCGACTTCCACGGTGGAACCGGGCGCCATGGAGCTGAATGATGGGCAAGCAGATCCTCCGTAGCTCCAAACTGAACCCACCCATTGGCGTCTTCTCCCAGGCGACGATGGCCATGCTGCCGGGGCGCATCATCTGGGTATCGGGCCTCACGGCCCGCGACGCGAGTGGTGCTGTGGTTGGCGTGGGCGATGTGCGCGCACAGACTCGGCAGATTCTGGAGAACTTGAAGGCAATCCTCGCTGAGGGCGGCGCCACCTTAGATGACGTGGTGAAGGTGACTGTGTTCGTTCGGAATATGGATGATTTCCAGGCTATCCATGAGGTACGTCGTGAGTACTTCCCCAAGGATCCGCCAGCTTCAACGATGGTCGAGGTGTCCCGGCTGGTCGAGGACTCGCTGCTGATCGAGATTGAGGCCACTGCGGTGGTCAATAGTTGAGCACTTTGTGGATCAGCACGTCTGGGTAGGGGTACGTCGCTGTGTTGGCTTCCAAACCGAACGTCGTAGGTGAGATATTATTTATTTGGGGGGCACGATGTATCAAAGGATGCTTGGGCTTCTCGTGAGTGCATTGCTCACTGCCTGCACACCAGCAGTGGGACCTCCTACGGAAGCAGCACCGCCAGCAAGTAAACCTGTGCATGAAGCTCCTGCTTCAGCGGCGATGACAACACCAATGCGTGAGGCGCTAACACCGATCACATTCTCGCTCGACTTCGTGATCGGTGGACGCCATGCGCCGTGGTTCTTGGCGCTAGAGAAGGGCTACTATCGTGAGGCAGGCCTTAACGTGACGATCACGCCGGGTCAGGGCTCGGCGGGGGTAATCCAGCGTTTGGCCTCAGGCGATGCGCAGTTCGCCTTTGCCGATTTCGCTGGGGTGCTGCTCGCGCGCTCACAGGGTACGCACGTGCGAGAGACAGCAGTGATTTACGCCAAGGCGCCTTATACGATCTTCACCCTACGCAGCAGTGGAATCGACACCCTGAAGGCGCTCGAGGGCAAGCGCCTAATTACTAATGCTGGTAGTGCCACTCCGAGCATCTTCGCCGTCGTGGCGCGGCTGAACGGTATCGACCTGTCGCGTATCGAGTGGAACAATGTTGACCCGAACACTAAGACCCAGCTCTTGGTCAACGGGCAGGCTGACGCCACGGAGTACTTCCTGATGCAACGGCCGATCCTGGAGCGAGCGGCGGCGGACCGCGGTGGCATCAACACGATCCTCCTCGCCGATTATGGACTGCAGCTATATAGCAACGGTATTACGACGACTGACGACTACATTGCACGCAACCCAGACCTTGTGCGCGGCTTCGTAGCGGCGTCGCTCAAAGGCTTCGAGCGCGCCTTTGAGGCGCCCGAAGAGGCCATTGAAGCTGTGCTTAAGCACGCACCC
>DATMBI010000011.1:0-5005 GCA_035559375.1 Gemmatimonadaceae bacterium
CCGTGTCGCAGCAGCCGACCGCGAACTGGACAGTGGACGACGCTAAGGCGCTCTACAGCGTGGATGGCTGGGGCGCCGGCTTTTTTGACGTCAGCGAGGCAGGGCATGTCCTGGTCAGACCAGACCCCGACAAGCCTGACAGGGCGCTCGACCTGTACGAACTGGCGATGGACCTCGAGGAGCAGGGGGTCGCGCTCCCGGTGCTGCTGCGTTTCTCCGACATACTCCGGGCGCGGATCGCTCAACTCAACGAGCGCTTCGCGGCTGCGATCAAGGAATTCGGCTACGAGGGTGGCTACACCGCGGTCTACCCGATCAAGGTCAATCAGCAGAGGCATGTGGTCCAAGAAATCCTGGACTTCGGCCGGCCCTACAACGTCGGGCTAGAGTGCGGTTCCAAGCCGGAGCTACAGGCTGTGCTAGGTCTGAGCGACTCGTCCGAGCATCTCATCGTCTGCAACGGCTACAAGGACGAGGAGTTCATGCGCCTGGCCCTCATGGGCCAGAAACTTGGCCATACGGTGTTCATTGTGCTGGAACAGCTGAGCGAGCTGGATGTCCTGCTGGACGCCGCACGAGATCTCGATGTCCTCCCTACGGCCGGCGTCCGGATCAAACTCGCCAGCGAGGGCTCGGGCCGGTGGGCGCAGAGCGGGGGAGAGAAGTCCAAGTTCGGCCTCAGCGCGGCCGAACTGGTGAAGCTGGTGGACAGGCTCCGGGAAAGGGACCGTCTCGACATTCTTCGACTAGTCCACTTTCACCTGGGGAGCCAGATCACCGACATTCGCTACGTAAAGGTCGCCCTACAGGAGATCACCCGTTTTTACGCCGAGCTGCGAGCCATGGGAGTGAACATCACCCATGTGGACGTGGGAGGTGGCTTGGGAGTGGACTACGATGGTTCCAACTCGACGTCGCAAGCCAGCGTGAACTACACGCTCCAAGAGTATGCGAACGACGTGGTGTACACGATCGCCGAGGCCTGCCGCGACCAGGACCTGCCGATGCCCCACATCATCAGCGAATCAGGGAGGGCGTTGACTGCTCACCACGCTCTGCTGCTCCTCAAGGTGATCGATGTGGAATCGGTGGCAGATCCTCCGGTCCCCGAGCTGAGTGAAGACGATCCTCCGCTCTTGCACGAGATGCTCGACGACTATCGAGCCTTGGCGCGGAAGCGCGTCCCCAAGCGCAAGGTGATCGAGATCTACCATGACGCTTCGTTCGACAAAGAGCGGGCACAGCAGATGTTCAACACCGGAGTCATGTCGCTGCGGCATCGGGCCATGGCCGAGACGATTTACCTCGCTACCATGAACCGGGTGGCGCAAGCGGTGGACGATTCGCCGAGCGGTTACGAGGAGATCGTCACGGATCTGCGAGCGACTTTGGTAGACCGCTACTTCTGCAACTTTTCCGTTTTCCAGTCGCTGCCCGACTCCTGGGCTATAGACCAGCTCTTCCCCATCATGCCGATACACCGGCTCCTAGAGAAACCCACGCGGCGCGGGACTATCCAGGACATCACGTGCGATTCGGACGGAAAGATCGAGAGGTTCATCGGTGGGCGAGGCGGGCAACCAAGTCTGCCGCTGCACGAGTTCCGCGATGGCGAGCAGTACATCTTGGGCGTGTTCCTGACCGGAGCCTACCAGGAGATACTAGGTGACCTGCACAACCTGTTCGGTGACACGAACGCGGTGCACATCAGGTTGAGCGACAGCGGCTACGAGATCACCGATCTGGTGCACGGAGATACCGTTACCGAGGTGCTCAACTACGTTCAGTACAACGCCTCGGAGCTACTGGCGACGTTTCGGCGCAAAGTGACGGCGGCGTCCTCGCTCACGCGTCACGAGGCCAATCTGTTCATCGCCGAATACGTGGCGGGGCTGGAGGGGTACACGTACCTCGAAGGCGAAGCGGCTCGCTGAGCCGTACTCCAGCCCCGGCCAGCCGGCACTCAGCTACTGTAGCGGCGTTCGACCTCGCGCCAGTTCACCACGTTCCACCATGCCGCTATGTAGTCGGCTCGGCGGTTCTGGTATTTGAGGTAGTAGGCATGCTCCCAGACATCCAAGCCCAGCAAGATGTCGCGGGGAGCGCGACCATCCATGAGGGGATTGTCCTGATTGGGAGTGGACACGATCTCCAGCTTGTCACCGTTTCGAAGGAGCCACACCCAGCCAGACCCGAAGCGAGCCATTCCTGCTGCCGCGAACTTTTCCCTGAAAGCTGAAAAATCTCCGAAGCTGCGGCGCACAGCTTCGGCGAGGGCTCCCGCCGGCTCGCCACCTGCGTTGGGCCCCATGATGACCCAGAAAAGGGAATGATTCCAGTGGCCACCACCGTTGTTACGCACCGCCGTACGAATGTCCTCGGGCACGTCGCCCAGATGCATGAGCAAGTCTTCGAGCGAGCGATCGTGCAGTTCGGGGTGCTTGTCCAGCGCAGCGTTGAGGTTGGTCACGTAGGCCTGATGGTGCTTTCCGTGGTGGATCTGCATCGTCAGCGCGTCTATGTGGGGCTCTAGCGCATCGAACGGATAAGGCAATGGAGGCAACGTATGCGGCATGGTCACATCTCCTGTTTTGCGATGTCCTGCTGTCCCTGTCGTCCCTAAGGCTCGAGCGCGCGCACTAGCGAGCGGCGCCGTTCCCTCCACCAGGACACTATACCAGGGAGCACTGAAAGGAAAATGACCGTCACGATCACGAGTTCGATGTGCCGGTCGATACCGGGTACGTAGCGTCCCAGGAAATAGCCGGTGAACAGCATGCTCCATACCCAGAGCGTGCCGCCCATGACATTGTACAACGTGAACGTACGGTAATTCATGAGCGCCACTCCAGCTACCAGCGGTGCGAAGGTACGCACGATGGGAACGAAGCGAGCAAGCACGATGGTTATGGACCCGTACCGTTCGTAGAACTCGTGCGCGCGTTCCACATGCTTGCGCCTGAAAAAGAACGATTCCTCGCGCGTGAAGATTCGAGGACCGGTGATGCGCCCGAACCAGTAGTTGACTGCATCACCTACGATGGCCGCTACGTTCAGCAGCAAACCCAGCCAGTACACGTCTAGCGGTAGTCCTGTGGCCGCGAGGAGCCCGGCAGTGACCAGGAGCGAATCGCCAGGGAGGAAGAAGCCGAAGAAGAATCCCGTCTCTACGAACACGATGATGGTGAGGCCGGCGTAGCCAGCCCACTGCACGAGCGCGGGCAGGTCCCGCAAGCGCTCGAAGAAACTCGCCAGTTCGTTCATAAAGCTCGGTTCCGATACGAGCCGAAAGCTCGACAGACAGCGCCACTAGGTCAACGCCTTGCCCACTTCGGGCCATTATCGCAGACTCCGGCACGTGCCGTCAGCGGAAAGAACTAGCCCCCTAGAAGTCCACGCAGTGGCCCACACGCACTGGGATCGCGAGTGGTACCACGCCTTCTCTACTTTTCGCGTGCGTCTAGTAGAGCTGCTGGACGATCTGCTGGCCCAGCCGCCTGCGGTGCCATTCCTTCTGGACGGGCAGGCGGTACTGCTGGAGGATTACCTGGAAGTCCGGCCGGAGCGCGCCGCAGAGTTGGCAGAGGCGCTGCGCGATGGTCGGCTAGCTGCCGGTCCCTGGTTCGTACTAGCGGACGAGTTGGTACCGGCGCCGGAGACGCTCGTGCGCAACTTACTGGCGGGCCGGCGCACACTGGCTCGACTGCGTGCTTCTCCACCGGCAGTTCTATACTGCCCTGATTCCTTCGGTCATCCAGCCTGGCTTCCGACTCTAGCGGAAGGCTTCGGCATGGCTGTCGTTGTCCTGTGGCGTGGCTATGGTGGAAGGCGCTGGCCCGCCGGGGATACGGTGCGTTGGCGGGCTCCCGATGGAAGCACGGTACTGCTGTACCACTTACCACCCAGCGGCTACGAGTTGGGGGCCAATCTTCCGAGCGTCGACCCGGCGCAAGTGAAAGCGCACTGGCAAACGATCCGCGCGGCTTTAGCAACCAGGTCCACACTCGGCGTGGCGCTCCTGACCTGTGGTGCGGACCACCATGCGCTCCAGCGCGACCTTACCAACGCCCTGGCTCGGTTGAACGATGCCGCTGCTCCGGACGCCTCTTTAGTGGCGTCGTCGTTGTCGGATTTCGCTGCTGTTCTCGTGGCGAGGGCAGCTGCTCGGACGTTGCCGGTGGTGAGCGGAGAGCTCCGCGACTCGTACGGGTACACCTGGACGTTACAGGGTACGCTGGCCACTCGATCGGCGCTCAAACGTCAGTTTCGTCGCGTCGAATGGCTGTTACTGCGCGACACAGAGCCGTGGGCCGCGTTAGCTTGGTTGCGTTGCGGTCGGTCATCGCGCGCTCTGGCGGCAAGCGCTTGGCGCAGCGCTCTACTCGCCGCGCCGCACGACACCCTCTGCGGCACTGTGGTGGACGAAGCAGCGCGCGCTGCGCTGGTGCGCTTGGAGGAGGCCGCAGCCACGGCGCAGGAGGTGCGCGATCGAGCTTTGGAGCGGATCCTCGGCCATGACATGGAGGAGACGCGATCGCTCGCGCCGCAAGAGTGGCACCGCCACCTGGTTGTTCGCAACAGAAGCGCACGCACTCGGAGCGGTGTTGCCGAGGTGACACTAGACATCCCATTGGCAAGAATCCCGGTGGGCCCCGGTTCAGCTCTGGGAGCCGAGGTGGCGTTGCCCCTGGCCCCGATGCGGACTAGGCTGGTCACCCAGCAGCTCGAGCGAGAGCGTGCGGCGGTGCTGCTGGAGTCACCGCGGCACTACCCGCTGGCGCTTCGCGTTAGCCGCCAGCACGTACTAGTCTGGGCAGAGAGTGTACCCGGCTACGGGATGACCGCCTACACGTTGCCCGGAGACCGGCGCCAAGGTGCCATGCCTGTCGCCCCTGCCACAGCTTCACGTACGTCGGATACCATATCGAACGGTATCGTTAGCGTAAGCCTGCGCGACGGGGCGCTCGCCATCGAATCACCCTGGTGGTCGGCCTACGATTTTTTG
>DATMBI010000012.1:0-3762 GCA_035559375.1 Gemmatimonadaceae bacterium
CGGGCCGGCAGCCGAACGGCAGTCCCGGCGCCACAAGTACGCGCCGCTCGGATGTGACGCGCCTCCCGGCTGGGCGTCGTTAGGAGCAGGGCAATCGCGTGGCCCCTGACGCCGCGGGCGGGTCGAACCATGCCCCCGGCCGAACTACGAGGCAGGAACGTCGCATGCAGCGGGAATCGACCGAGGTCGCACCGCCCGAACCTTCGAGAAACGCCACACCTCGCCGCATCGGGGGCTCACCTGCTATCGTCCTTCCTGGCTTGCTGCCTCGCGCCTTCGGTCGCGCGCCCAGCCTTCTCGCCGTGGTCCTGGTACTGGCCGCCGCGGCAGTCGGGTACGTAGCGTTCGATCCCAGCAGCGAAGCGGATGTCGCCATCCTCTTCGCCACCATTACGCTACTTGTCCTCCTTCTCGTACGTGCTCTGGTACGAATTCGCGCCGACGTGCTTGCACTCGCCCGAAGCGAGGCCAGCTACAGAGCGCTGGTCCAGCACTCGACCGACGGCATTTTCGTCCTCGATCGAAACCTGACAATTCGATACGCCAGCCCGGCGGTCGAGCGCTTGCTGAGCACGCGACTGGAGGATGTCGTCGACAGCTCCTTCCTCGCATGGGTGCACCCGGAGGACACAGCCCTCGTTCAGCGCTTCGTGCAGACGGCGTTAGATGAATCCGCACCAGTGCAGGACGAGTGGCGTATGCTGGACGCGGATCGTAGCGTGGTGTGGACGGAGAACACCGGCATAGATCTCCTCCACGAGCGGAACGTCGCTGGAATCGTCATCAACACTAGAGACATTTCGGAGCGGCGCGATCTTCAGAACCGTCTGACCCACAAGGCTTTCCACGACGAACTCACCAACCTGGCCAACCGGGCGTTGTTCCTGAACCGCGTCGAGCACGCAGTGGCACGGGCACCCCGAGCAAAGCACCCAGCGGCCGTGCTCTTCCTCGACCTCGACGACTTCAAGAAGGTCAACGATTCGTTGGGACACGCTGTGGGCGATCAGCTGCTGGTGGCTGCTGCGAATCGGCTGGGATCGTGCGTGCGGCCGGGTGACACGATCGCCCGCCTCGGCGGCGACGAGTTCGCGGTGCTCCTCGAGGATGTGAGCGACATGTCCGACGTCGTAGCAGTTGCCGAGCGAATCGGGGAGGCGATGCGCGCTCCCTTCACGGTGGGCACGCGCGAGGTATTCGTAGGGGTGAGCATCGGGATAGCGACGGTGAGCATGGGAGAATCTCCCGACGAGATTCTGCGCAACGCTGACCTCGCTATGTACTTCGCAAAGGCTCGCCACAAGGGTCATTATGCGATTTACGCTCGCGAGATGCACGCGCACGTCATGGATCGGCTGGAGCTGGAGGCCGAGCTGCGGGCTGCAGTGGAGCAGGGCGGCTTCGAGGTGGAATATCAGCCGATCGTCAACCTCGCGAGCGGCGAAGTGTGCGGTGCCGAGGCACTACTACGCTGGCAACATCCGAGCCGCGGAACGATCCGGCCCGGTCGCTTCATGGCCCTAGCCGAGGAAACCGGGCTCATCGTGCCGATCGGGCGAGAGGTGCTGCGCCGTGCTTGCGAGCGCGCACGCGAATGGCGAACCCTGCACCGCGGGCGTCAGGGCTTCCACATGAGCGTCAACCTCTCTGGCCGGCATTTCCAGGACCCGGTGCTACTAGACGACGTGCGTGGCGCGCTACGCGACTCGGGGCTGGATCCGTGGGCGCTGACGCTGGAGATCACCGAAAGCGTCCTCATGCGCCGCTCGGAGGAGACTCTGGAAATCCTGCGCGCTCTCAAGGGGTTAGGGGTCAATCTAGCGATAGACGACTTCGGCACCGGCTATTCGTCTCTCGGCTACCTGCAAGAGTTCCCGATCGACGTGCTCAAGATCGACCGTTCCTTCGTCGAGTCCGTCGGCAACGAAGACGAAGACCCCGTGCTGGCCCGCGCAATCATCGCGCTCGCCAAGACGCTGCGCATCGAGACCGTTGCAGAGGGGATCGAACGGCAGGCTCAGTCGGAACGACTGCGCGCCATGGGCTGCACGTTAGGCCAGGGCTACCTGTTCGCTCCGCCTATGCCGGCGGTTGTGTTCGAAAAGACGATACTGGCAGGAAGCAACGATCTGGTAGCTCCGGAGGTGGCGCTAGCTGCGCGCCGGAGCGCCAGGAGAATATCCGGCTAGCCGGTCACACGAGGGCACGCAAGCGTTCCAAGCGCTGGACGGCCGCTTGCAGCGTTTCGAGGCGCTTACAGAAGGCGAAGCGCACACTCCTCCGTCCGCCACCGTGCGTCGCGTAGAAACTGGAGCCTGGAACCGTGGCTACTCCTCCCTCCCGGGCTAGCCAGATCGCGAAGTCGCGGTCCTCGAGATCGCTTAGCTGGGAGTAGTCCGCAAGCACATAGTAGGCGCCCTCGGGAGTGCTGAAACGGAACCCACACTTAGACAGCGCAGAACACAGCAGGTCGCGGCGCTCTCGGTAATCGCTCGCCAGACCGCGGTAATAGGCCGCCGGGAGTCGCAGCCCGAGAGCAGCAGCTTCCTGCAAAGGAGCGGGGGCTCCCACTGTCAAGAAGTCGTGGACCTTGCGGATGGCCGATGTGATCTCGGCTGGAGCGATAGCGTAACCTAGCCGCCATCCGGTGCAGCTGAAGGTCTTGGAGAGACCCGATATCGTCACCGTTCTCTCGCGCATTCCAGGTAGCGTAGCCAGTAGACGATGCTCGCCCTGATACCTGATGTGCTCGTATATCTCGTCGGTGAATGCCCACACGTCGTGCTGTGCGCAGAGTTCAGCGATGGTGGCCATTTCCTCTGCTGTGAAGACACGGCCGGTCGGGTTGTGTGGGGTGTTGACGATAATGGCCTTAGTCCGCGGCCCGAACGCCTCCCGTAGCCGTGCAGGATCGAAATGCCAATCGGGAGGCTCTAGTGGCACGAAGACCGGAGTGGCGCCGGCAAGGATAGCATCGGGCCCATAGTTCTCGTAGTAAGGCTCGAAGACGATGACCTCGTCTCCTGGATCGACGAGCGCCAAGAAAACGGCCGCCATGGCTTCGGTGGCGCCGCAGGTCACCGTAATCTCGCGCTCCGGGTCGACTGTGAATGCGTAGGTGCGCTCGTACTTTTCGGCGATCGCGGTCCGCAGCGAGCGCGCTCCCCACGTGATCGCGTACTGATTGATGTCGGCCTGGATCGCCTTGCAGGCGGCGTCCTTCATCGGCTGAGGCATCGAGAAATCGGGAAACCCCTGTGCGAGATTGATGGCACCGCACTCGTTGGCGATCCTGGTCATCTCCCGGATCACCGACTCGGTGAAGGTAGCGGTTCTTGTTGCAGGCATAGCCACTCAGCGTTTCGAAAGGACAGGGAGTGCGTCGCGAATGATGTCTGCGGCCTCGGACGGTGCATCGGTCCGCGCGAGCACTTCGCGGACTGCGCTCTGTGCCTCGGCTACCGAGTAACCCAGCGCCACTAGCCCGCGCACCGCGTCCTCCGCCGCGCGGCTCCGTGGGAGCGGCGGTCCAGCTTCGACCAGGTCCTGCAGTTTCTCGGCTAGATCGAGCACCAGTTGTTCCGCCTTTTTCTTTCCAACCCGCGGGATGGATTGCAGGGCGCCTACATCGCGTTCGGTGATGGCACGTACCAATCGCTCGGCTGGGAAACGCGACAGCATCCCCAGCGCGAGTGCAGGACCCACCCCTGTGGCACCGAGCAAGCGCCGGAAGAGCTCTCGTTCCAACGCGGTCGCAAAACC
>DATMBI010000013.1:0-5728 GCA_035559375.1 Gemmatimonadaceae bacterium
GACGATGTTCTTGGCTACCCAGCGCGCCGCGTACGAGGCGGAACGGTCTACTTTGGTGGGATCCTTGCCGCTGAAGGCACCACCGCCGTGGCGACCCATCCCACCGTACGTGTCCACTATGATTTTCCGCCCCGTGAGACCAGCGTCTCCCAGGGGGCCACCGGTAACGAACCGCCCTGTCGGGTTGATCTTGTAGTTCGTCTTGCGGCGCCGCCAGTATTCCGGTATTACCGGCTCTACCACCGCTTCGATGATGGTCTTGCGGATCACCGACTGCGACACGCCGTCGTCGTGCTGCGCCGAGACCACGACGGTGTCCACCCACGCTGGCCTATCGTCCTCGTAGACCATCGTCACCTGCGCCTTGCCGTCAGGTCGGAGCCACTCGATGTCGCCCGAGTGCCGCAGCTCGGCCAGTCGCTTGGTGAGCCTGTGAGCTAGCAGGATCGGCGCAGGCATGTAGTCGTCGGTTTCGTCCGTGGCGTAGCCGAACATCATCCCCTGGTCGCCAGCGCCGCCCTTGTCCACTCCCAGCGCTATGTCTGCCGACTGTTTGTCTATAGTGCTCAGCACTGCACACGTGTTGGCATCGAAACCGTAGGCAGCGTCGGTATAACCGATGTCGCGCACCGTGTCGCGCACGATCTTGGGTAGGTCCACCCACGCTGAAGTGGTAATCTCGCCAGCAACGATGGCCATCCCCGTGGTGACCAGCGTCTCGCACGCCACTCTGGCCTTGGGGTCGTTTTCGAGGATAGCGTCCAGCACTGCGTCCGAGATTGCGTCGGCCAATTTGTCGGGATGACCTTCGGTTACGGACTCGGATGTAAACAGGTATTGCTCCGCCACGGTACGAGCGTCCTCCGCATTAACGAGTGCAGACTAACGTAAGCAGGCGCAGGATCCGACAACAACGCCACTCGCGACCTTCAGACGCTAGCCTCCGCCAGGAAGGGCGCTTCTCCGAAAGCTGCCACGAGCCGGAAGCGCAGCTGCCGTTCCGCTTCGGCAGCGGTGCTGGCGCCCATCGCCGCCTGGGCAGCTTCCGTTGCAAAATTCGTGCTGATTCCCCTTACGATGCGCTTTACCAACGGTACTGTCCGCGGATTCACGCTCAGCTCGCGCAGGCCTAGCCCGATAAGCGCAAAAGCCATGAGCGGCTGCGAAGCCATCTCGCCGCAGACGGCCACCGGTATGCCGTAGCGCTCGGCCACTTCGACTATGCCACGGATGAGGCGCAGCACAGCTGGGTGCAACGCCGTGAAACGCGACACCATGTTGGCGTTGCCACGATCCACCGCCAGCGTGTACTGCACCAGGTCGTTGGTCCCGATGCTGAAAAAGGAAACTTCCGGCGCCAGCGTGTCGGCAGCCACGGCCGCAGCTGGCGTTTCGACCATGATGCCTAACGGGACATCGCGGCCGAAAAGTACACCTCGTTCCTCCAGCTCCTGCGCTGCCTCCTGCAGCAGCTTCTTGGCCTTGCGCACCTCGTCGACGGCGACGACGAGAGGAAGCATGATGTGCACTCGACCGTGACTGGCAGCACGCAGCAGGGCCCGCAACTGTACCTTGAAGAGATCCGGCTGATCGAGGCACATACGAATGGCACGCCAACCCAAGAACGGATTGGGCTCTGTGGGATAACCACCGACGGGCAGCTTGTCGCCGCCCACGTCGAAGGTACGGATCACGACCGGCTGACCCGGGAACGCCTCGACCACGCGTCGATAAGCACGGTACTGCTCTTCCTCGTCAGGCATGCTGGCCCGCCCCACCACCAAGAACTCGGTGCGCATCAAGCCCACACCCTCGGCCCCGCTACGCGCCGCCTCCTCTGCCTCCTCGGGGAGGTCCACGTTGGCACGCAGGGTGATCTTCACCCCGTCGGTCGTGACCGGCTCGGCCTCGGCGAGCTTGAGAAGTTCCGCCTCGGTCTGCGCCTCTGCTGCCGCACGCCTCTGGAACGCCTCGATCTCCGCCTCGCTGGGATTCACTACCAGCAGCCCGCTGTAGCCGTCGAGCACTGCCCGTTCGTTACCCGTGAGACGGCTGGTGGCGTCGCGCAAACCCACTACCGCCGGTAGTCGCAGCGAGCGGGCCAGTATGGCCACATGCGACGTACGCGTACCGACGTCCGTGGCCACACCGGCGATAGCCTCGCGATCCAGTTGCACAGTGAGACTGGGTGTGAGATCGTGCGTGACGAGAATGGCGCCGGTACCCTTGGGCACATCCACTGGATCGTGGTCGGGGAGGTCCAGGAGTATCGACAACACCCTGATGTGGACATCCACGATGTCGCCCAATCGCTCCCTTATCATCGGGAGTGGACTGCGGGCGAAGTGCTGCCGCCACTCCAGCATCACCAAGTCGAACGCTTTTTCCGCTGCCATCTGGTTCTTGCGGATGTAGGTCTCGACCTGGCGCAGCAGGTCTTGGTCCTCGAGGATGGAGATCTGAACGTCGAAGATGGCTGCCTCCTCGGGTCCAGCGTGCTTCGCTACACGAGTGCGCACTTGGCGCAGGCGATCCTTGGCTCGCTCCACCGCACTCCGGAAGCGGGTTACTTCTTCCTCGACCTGGGATTCTTCGATGTTGCGGTGCGGCACTTCGGGCACCTCCCAGCGCAGGAGGCGTACGGGCCCGATGACGATGCCGGGCGAGGCAGGGATCCCAGCGAGGACGCGGTCCATCCCTCAGCCCTCTCCGAAGCGACTGGCGATCAACGTCGCTAGCGTATCCAAGGCCTCCTCTGCGTCGGGACCGACGGCCTTGATGTGCAGCGTAGCGCCCTGCTCCGCGGCGAGCATCATGACACCCATGATGCTTTTTCCGTTCACTTCCATGTCGTCGCGCCGAATCGTGATGTCGCTCTTGAAGCGCGAAGCTGCACGCACTATCTCGGCGGCTGGCCTGGCATGCAAGCCGTTACGGTTCTCGATCCGTACCGCGCGCTCAGCGATCATGCCAGCACTCCCAGCAGCACGAAACCCGTAAGGACGAGGACTGCCGCCTTCCAACCTTCCACACGCCCGCGCAGGCGCGCCAAAGCGAAACCTGCGGCGAGTACAGCCAGCAGAACTACACCTAACAGCGCGCGGCCGGGACCGATGAGACGGTGCAGCGCCAGCGGTAGCGCCATCCCCGCCAGCGCGGCCGCCAACTGACCTAACCGCATGGGCGCACGCTGCAGTGCGGGAGCTGCCAGCGCCTGGGCGACCGAAAGGCCACGACGCAATCCCGTCTCCAGCCCCCATATCCTCAGTGCCATGTGCCCGAAATTGTACAAGGCGAGGAAAGTGAGCGTGACTACCACCGGACCGGCACCCAAGCCGAATGCCAGCAGAGCTGCCACGGACGAAAGAGGGAGAAACGAGGCCCACACCAGTCGGTCCCCCAACGCGCCGAGCGGGCCGCACAGTGCCGTACGAAAGCGCTCGATACGCTCGCGCGGCTCGCCATCCAGCTCAGCTCGCGCCAGCGCACCTACGGCCACGGCGCACAAGTAGGGATGCGCGTTGAAGTACTCGCACTCGCGGGCCAACGCGTTGCGATACCGCTCGCCGCGAGCGCCACCAGGAAGAAGGCGCAGAGCCGGCTCCAGGCAAAAGCCTATCCCTGTGCCCACCATGGTCTCGTAGTTCCAAGATCCCTGGACCGCCAAGAGGCGAAGCAGCATGGCCAAGCGGACTCGCAGCGGGACATCCTTGCGTTCGTTCATACGGCGAGTAGGGCTAGAACTCCAGCCGCCAAACCGACCATGAACTGCCAGGCGAAACCGGGCACGTTGTGGAAAAGCTTGAACGTCGCCCCCAGCGCCACGCCTGCGGCCACACCCACTACGACTGCCCGCGAGACTGGAGCACCTAACGACCACTGCTGGAGCACCGCCTGTTGCAACGGGAAGGCAGCGCTTACTGCCACCGCAGTCAAAACGAACCCGCGCAGCAGATCGGCCGTCAGCCCGCCCAATTGGAGTTCCATCACAGCTCGCCTATTACCGGCGGCCAACGACTCCAACCGGCGCCGAGCGCGGCGCGCATTGAAACGCCGGAGCTGCATCATGGACCATCCGCCAGCCCACGCCACGACCAGCGCCACCAGCACTGAAAAGGTGAGGGATCCAGGCTCGCCCTCTGGCCGGCTAGCCAAGAGCGCCCCGCCCACGACCGAGGACGAACCCCATTCGGGGTAGCGCGAAGCCCCGAATGGAAGTGTCTCGATGGCGAACAGCTCGAGCGCCGCACCCACGAGCAGCCCCTGCTCTGCACTTCCCACCAGCGCACCGCCCAACGTCGCAGCCACGATCGGCCGAGACAGCATCGCCTGCGGGAACCCCACGGTATCGAGTCCGAGGATTCCACCTAGCAGCGCCACCACAGCGACGTCGATCGGACTCACGAGCGCACCTCGCCCGACAGAATCTCGTGCAGCGGGAGCGGACGCGCGGCCGGTAGATCCTGAGCGCTCACCTCGACGCCCTGAGCCTCGAGCTCCTGCAGTTCTCGTTCCTCCGCCGGCGTGAGGAACAGGTAGCGCAGCTTCTGCGTCCGACCCGGCTTGTAGTGGATGCCGCCCACATTCACGCGCCGGATCGAGCCACGGGTGGCCTGTACCAGGCGCTTCATGGTCGCTATGTCGCGCGTAAGTAGCATGCCGTGCCGTTGTTCACGCTGATAGCGTTCCAGACTGCGGGCCGCGCTATCCACCGACTCGAAAAACACCTCCATCTCCGGCGGAACCCCCATGCGGTAAAGCTCCTGCTCCCACTCACTGGCAGCCACCTCGTCGTCCACTAGCACGAGGAAGCGCAAATCCAAAGGCTGTCCCCATCCTACCACCACCTGGCCATGTATCAGGCGATCGTCTATGCGATAGATATCAAGCCCCACTCTCGGCCCCCACCACCAGCAATGCAGCTCTGCCTTTCTCCGCCGCACGGCGCGCAGCTTCCCTGGGTTCCAACTCCGCATGAAACGCGAAATCGAGAAGCGCGGCGAGATTCGCTCCCAGCACAACGGTCAATGCGGGGTCCGCATGCTGAAGTCGCCGAGCGGCCATCGTACAACTCCCGGCCGGCAGATCGGTGAAAATCACCTTGGCGCCCGACGCTTCCAGCTGCTCGCGCATCAGACGCTCCACCTCCTGCGCCGAGAGATCGGTGTTGCTCACTCCGACGAAGATCTCGTCGCGACCGGCTATCTGGCGCACCGCCGAGATCATCCCTTCGGCGAACGACCCGTGACCTGCAACTAGGGCCCGAACTTCACTCATCGTCTTCGACCAGGTAGTGTCGCACGTCGCTGGCACGACGCATCTTGCCCATGAGTCTCCTATTGAACTCTTCCGCGGGATTGATCCCGGAGTATCGCAGGAGATGATTCATCGCGATCACCTCGGCAATTACCGTGATGTTCTTGCCGGGGTTGAGATAGACCGTTATAAGCGGAAGTTCGACGTCCAATATGGTGATTTTTTGCTCGTCCAGCCCGGTGCGATCCACAGACGCCGCCTGTTCGCCCCATTCCTCTAGCCTAACTACTACCTCGATTCGCTTTTGCTGCCTGACGGCGCGGATACCGAAGATGGCCGGAATGTCGATCAGCCCTACGCCCCGTATTTCCATGTAGTGGCGCTGTAGCTCGTGCCCTTTACCCATGAGCACGTTGGTTCCTCGCCGCCAGCATATCACCACGTCGTCTGCGACCAGCCTATGGCCGCGCTC
>DATMBI010000014.1:0-3580 GCA_035559375.1 Gemmatimonadaceae bacterium
GGCGGTTGCACTGGCTGCTCGGCAGCTGGCCTCGCTTCCGCTGGCGGCCTTCCGCGAACAGTTGGCACTGGCGGCGGCAGTCGTTAGGCGAGCACGCCCGACGGCTGCCAACTTGGCTTGGGCTGTGGACCGACTGCTGGCTCTGGCCATGACGCTGGACAGCGATCCGCACGAGGTGGCCGCGAGGCTCGCTCGCGAAGCGACCGCTATCCTCGAAGAAGACCGTGCAATGTGCTCGAGTATGGGCGAGCACGCTTTGGCGCTGCTGCGCGAACCGCTACGCGTACTGACGCACTGCAACACAGGGGCGCTGGCCACCGGAGGGATAGGGACCGCCTTGGCAGCCGTTTACTTGGCGCACGGGCGCGGTATGGACGTGCAAGTTTACGCGTGCGAGACGCGACCGCTACTGCAGGGAAGCCGCCTTACGTGCTGGGAGCTGGCGGCAGCTGGAGTGCCGGTCACTTTGATCACCGATTCTATGGCGGCCTGGCTAATGCGTTGCGGCATGGTCACCGCTTGTCTCGTAGGCGCCGACCGTGTGGCCGCCAACGGCGATGTGGCCAACAAGATCGGGACCTACGGCCTGGCGCTCCTGGCTCGTGCTCACGACATCCCATTCTATGTAGTAGCTCCCTCCTCCAGCATAGACGCCAGCACTCCCGACGGCAGCCGGATTACGATCGAGGAACGCGGTCCGGACGAGGTGCGCAGCGTTCTCGGACACCAGATCGCACCGCCTGAGGTGGACGTGTGGAACCCCGCCTTCGACGTGACGCCCGCTAGCCTAGTGACAGCACTCGTGACGGAGAGAGGTATCTACCGGCCGCCGTTCGACTTCGGCAAACCCGAAGCCGCGGTGGTATCGACCGCTGAGTCAGCATGATAGCCATACTCGCTATCGACCAGGGTACGACCGGATCCACCTGCCTGATGGTGGGTGCGGACGGGGCGATCTTGGGTCGTGGCTACAGAGAGATCTCTCAGCATTACCCGCAGCCGGGATGGGTAGAGCACGACGCTGGAGAAATCCTCGCGAGAACGGTGGAGGCTGCTCGCGACGCCATAGCTCAGGCGGGTACCCAGCCGACCGCGATCGGACTGACCAACCAGCGAGAAACGATAGTCGTGTGGGACAGGCGCACGGGGCGCCCACTCGCCCCAGCTCTAGTATGGCAGGACCGCCGTACCGCGAGCCGCTGTGCCGAACTGCGATCGCTCGCGCCGCAGATCGAAACACTCACCGGGCTCGTCGTGGATCCGTACTTTTCGGCGACCAAATTGGAGTGGCTACTGCGCGAGCTAGGGTTGCGCCCCAGGGCGGAGCGTGGCGAGGTCGCGGCCGGTACAGTGGATAGCTGGTTGCTCTGGTGCCTCACTGACGGCCGCGTACACGCTACCGATCCCACGAATGCCTCTCGCACGATGCTGTTCGACATAGAGCGGCGCGAGTGGTCGGAAGATCTTTGTCGGCTCTTCGGAATCCCCGTGAGCATGTTGCCTGAGGTGCGCGGTTCGCGCGGCTTCTTCGGTTCGGCGGACCCAGCCTTCTTCGGGGTGTCGGCACCGATACTGGGGGTAGCCGGTGATCAACAGGCGGCGCTGTTCGGGCAGGGATGTTGGAGCGCGGGAGAAGGGAAGAACACCTATGGCACCGGTTGCTTCGTGCTCTTCAACACCGGCACCCAGCGACCGAGCTCGGGAAAGGGACTCTTGACCACATTGGCCTGCGATGCGCAGGGGAACTGCTGCTATGCGCTCGAAGCATCTGTGTTCGTGGCCGGAGCTGCCGTACAATGGCTTCGGGACGGGCTGGGGCTGCTGGCCGATGCCGCGGAGAGCGAGAAACTCGCAGCCTCCTTAGCGTCTAACGATGGCGTGTATTTTGTCCCGGCGCTCACGGGACTGGGTGCTCCGCATTGGGAGCCACGCGCCCGGGGTACTATAACCGGTCTCACGCGTGGCACTACGCGAGCCCACCTGGTGCGAGCTGCGCTCGAGGCCATGGCCTACTCTACCGCAGACGTGTTGGAGGCCATGGCACACGCTGCAGGACTTCGAGTGAGTGCGCTGCGTGTGGACGGGGGAGCTGCTTCCAACGATTGGCTGATGCAGTTTCAGGCCGACGTGCTAGGGGTCCCGGTCGAACGACCAGAGCTGCTGGAGGCAACAGCGCTCGGTGCAGCAGCGCTTGCAGGACTGTCTGCCGGGCTTTGGGACGACGGCGAGTCGTTTCTTCGCTTGCATCAGCTGACTCGTTTCGAGCCGACCCTCGCTAGGCCGGAAGCACGGGCGCTGCGCGACGGTTGGCGCAGAGCCGTCAAGGCAGCCCTTGCCTGGGCGCAGGACGAACCCTGACGGGTGGAATGGCATGGCTACGTTTATTCTTCAGCAAGTTACGCCCGGGCGAACCAGGAGAGGATCATGTCAGCAAGAGTATTGGCACTTCTAGCCTGTGTGGCACTGCCTGTGTCGGGTGCCTGCGGTCGCGAATCGCCGCCGCTTCCGGACCGCACGGTGCCGTTCGAGACGCCGCGCGTGGAGGCCGACGCAGCTGGATCGAGGGTGGTGGACCCCGCCCAGTGGACGGATCCGTTCGTCAGGCGAGCATACGAGGCAGCGCGTCGCTACGCGCATGTGCTCGAACGCCTGTACTGCTATTGTCGCTGCAAGGAAAACATCGGGCACCGGGCCCTGCTGGAGTGTTTCGAATCGGACCACGGTTCCATGTGCGACATCTGCATGACCGAGGCCCTGATCGCGGCCAGGATGACGCAGGAAGGACGTTCGCCGGAAGAGATCCAAAAAGCCATCGACGCCTACTACGGCGCCGGTTGATCGGCAGGTGCGACTACCGATACAGTTTGAGCAGATAGCCGTACTGGGCGCTCTGCTCGCCTTTTCCTGGCAGAGCGGCGTGATCATCTCGAGATTGCGGCTCCCAGCGCCAGTGGTCGCGCCGTCGCGTGCTGTGGCGCTGGCGGGAGCTGCCGCCTTGGCGCTGGCTTGGGGAGTAGCAGCTGGTGCCCTGATCGCTGGGCGATGGAGCGCTGTGGCGCCGCTGCCCGAGTCCCTCCTCGACGCACCGGCTGTCACGTGGCGTATTGCGGCGCTCTGGGCCACCCTTCCGGGGAGCCTAACGACTTTAGCACTGCTCTTCGCGATCGGCGCGGCGCTTTTGCGTGGACACCCGGCGCGAAGCGCACGCGCCGTCGTGCGTTGGGAACTCTACACCAGTGTCGCAGCGATGCTGAGTGCGGCAGCTGCGATCTCGTTCTCGAGCACCGCTCCCCAGGTGGCAGACCTGCCACCCCAGATGGTGCATGGCGCTGCCGCACTCGCTAGCGCCGCCGCTACCGCCGGGGCAGGGTTACTGTGCTTGCAACTGCTGGGTTGGCTGGCTGCCCGGAAAGAAAGGAGCGGACCCTCACCTCGGGAGCGGCACTTAGCGCTAGCTACATGGCTTCTCGCCACGCTGGCGCTAGGTGCAGAGCAAGCGGCTCGGCAAGCCATGGGGCTTGGACCGGATGCAGCGGTAGTCCTCGGAAGCCCCGTAGCAGGATTGGTGCTTTGGCTCGCT
>DATMBI010000015.1:0-6972 GCA_035559375.1 Gemmatimonadaceae bacterium
GAGGAGGGGCGGCGCCAGGCGCTGACGCGGGCGCTCGAGTCGCTGGCCACGGAACTCAACGAACTGCGCGAGCGCCGTCAGCAGCTTGCCGCCGCCGCGGCACGAGTCCCGCAGCTACGGCAGGCCGTTGCCAGCACGCGCGAGTCGCTGGACAGCGAGTCGGCAGCGCTGGAACAGCGCCGCACCGATTGGGTGCGCGATCGCCAGGAAGCGGAGACGAAGCGCGATCAATTGCGCCGCCAATACGTCGAACTCAAGGAGCAGTACGAGAAGCTGCTGCGACTGGGAGAAGAAAGTCCGTGCCCCGTGTGCACCCGCCCGCTCGGCAGCAGCTACCGAACGGTCGTATCGAGCATCAAGGACCAGATGGACACACTGGCGGTGGACGGCCGCTACTACGCCAGTCGTGTGGAGCAACTGCAGAATCCTCCAGCGGACGTTCAAGCGCTCGAGGTGGCTCGCAAGTCGCTGGAGACTCAGTTGCAGGCACAGCAGCGTGAGCTGGTTCAGGCAGAAGCAGCCGCAGCGCAGCTGGTTGCGGTGGAAGAGGAAGAGCGGGCAAAAGCGAGAGCGTTAGAGGATGTGCGCCGGGAGCTAGCGGCCATTCCATCTGGATACGACCCTGGCGTGCACCAGGAACTGCGGCGCGAGCGCGAGCGCCTAGCAGCGCTAGAGCAGCGTGCCACCAAGCTCGGTGCGACTTTGGAGAGAGAACCGAGGCTGAGGGAAGAACGTGACCGCATCGAAGCCGACCTGCTCGCGGTGCGCCGCCGGATCGGCGATCTCGAGGCCGAGTGTGCGCGGCTGGGCATCTCCGAGTCAGAACTCGAAGAGCTGCGGGGGCGCTACGAGTCTGCGCAGGCCAAGGCGCGCGAGGCAGAAGTAGCACTTACTGCGGCCAAGGGCCAGGAATCCGCCGCTCGCTTGGAACTGGAACACGCCGAGGCCATGCAGCGTTCCTGGGAAGAAGCGCAGACCCAATTGGCGGCACTGGAAAAAGAACGCCGGCTCAACGACGAGCTAGTGCGTGCCTTCGCCGACATTCGTAACGACCTCAATGCACGCCTCCGCCCCGAGCTGTCGGAGTTAGCCAGCCGTTTTCTCCGTGATCTCACCGATGGGCGCTACAGCGAACTCGAGCTGACCGAGTCGTTCGACGTCGTCGTCATGGAAGGAGCGGTGCCCAAGCAGGTTCTGTCGGGTGGGGAGGAAGACTTGGCGCAGCTCAGCCTGCGACTAGCCATCTCCCAACTCATCGCAGAGCGTGCCGGCCAGGATTTTTCGTTGCTCGTTCTCGACGAGATTTTCGGCTCATTGGACGACATCCGGCGCCACAACGTGGTGGAACTGCTGCGCGGCCTCACTGACCGCTTCGAGCAGGTCATCCTGATCACGCATATAGAATCAGTGCGCGACCGTCTGGATCGCGTCATCGAGCTAACGTACGACGAGGAGAGCGGAGCTACCCGTATCGAGAGTGCGAGCACGCCCCCGCTCGCGAGTTCCTCCGATATGTACCCGTTGGAAGCCGTGGCGGAGGGATAGTGACGCTCACACGCGAGTACCGCGCGGCCGCGAACCTGGAAGGGCCGTTCCCAGCGACGAGCGAGGATATCACCGAACTCAACGCAGTGTTCAGCGACGCGTTCACGGATCGCTACCGCCGTGACGGACTGCTGGGTGTGCGCGTACCCCCGCTCAATCCCGCCATCTGGCGCTACGCCGTTCAGGACGCAGGCGAAGGAGCGCTTGTCTGGCGTAATACGCGGGGCGAGATAGTCGCTTTCAATATGGTGCACCTCTCGGGCACAGAAGGTTGGATGGGTCCACTAGCTGTGCGACCCGACTGGCAGGGGAACGGCGTAGGCAAGGTCGTGGTGCGCACCGGCATCGAATGGCTCAAGGCACGCGGGGCGCGCGTGATCGGGCTGGAAACCATGCCGCGCACAGTGGACAACATAGGCTTCTATTCCACTTTGGGTTTCGTTCCCGGTCACCTCACTCTCACCGTCTGGCTGCCAGCGGCACCGGGGGACGAGCCCGTCGTGATGCTGAGCGAGCTCGACTCGGCGCAGCGAGAGAGAGCCTTCGACCGGTGCCGCGATCTGACAGAAGAGCAGTTACCGGGTTACGACTTCGGGCGCGAGATAGAGCTGACCGCGGCGTTAGGGCTCGGCGATACCCTCTTGCTGGTGGAGGGTGACGAGTTGCGTGGTTTCGCCCTTTTTCACTCGGTACCGCTGGTGGAAGGCCGGGGCCGCGAAGAGCTACGAGTACTCAAGCTCGTACTTCGCCACGAGAACGACGTCGAAGCCATGGCTCGAGCGCTGGCGGTGGCTGCGCTACGAGATGGAACCAAGTCTGTTGCCGTGCGTGTCCAAACCGCGTACCGGGACAGCTACCAGCGCCTACTCCGAATCGGAGCGCGCGTACGCTGGAGCGACCTGCGTATGACCATCCCTGAGCACTCCGAGGTTCGAGCTACCAGTGGAGTGGTTTTTTCCAACTGGGAGATCTAACGGCCGCTCGCCGTGACTAGCCGTTGTCTTCCGGCGTCACTCGTTCGGGCGATCGCTGGTATCGCGAGTGACGATACGGTAGATGAGAAGAAAGACGCCGAGGGTGAGCAACAGGTGGATCCACCCCGGAGCTTCGAAGAGGAAGGTACCGGCGGCCCAGATGATCAAGAGAGCCAGCGCGAGCAGGATTCCGAGGTCCATTTGACTAGCGATGTGTGAAGAGGGTACATTGGCAGCGGCACAACCGAAAGGGGCGAAGAGACCGATTTTTTGAGCCAACAAGTCCAGCGAAGGGGCCCGACATCTATGCGGACGTCAAGCCCCAGGGCGGGGAAGGCGGTAGGCATGGTGAGGGTCTTATCCGTTTCGTATGGGCTTCAAAAAACCCTCTTCGTTCCCGTTCGTTAAGGGGGGTCCGATGGGCCCCCTTTTTGCTTCGCTGTTCCGCGAGCCATCCCTGGCCGGTTAGCTTGCAACAGCTCTTTTCCTCTCGACATACCATGGCCAAGGTCACCATTACTCGGCGACTAGCCTTCTCGGCAGCCCATAGAGTACACAATCCAGCGCTCAGCGACGCAGAGAACACTCGCCTGTTCGGAAAGTGCAACAACCCGAACTGGCACGGCCACAACTACACGCTCGAGGTATCCGTACAGGGCGAGATCGATCCTACGACGGGCTATGTAATGGATCTCGGACACCTCCGAGATATCGTACGCCGCGAGGTCGTGGATCGAATGGACCATGCCAACTTGAACCTGGACGTGGACTTCCTGAAGGGATTGATCCCCACCGCCGAGAACATCGCGGTGGCTATCTGGCGGATCCTGGAGCCTGCTTTGCGGCCGGCGCGGCTTCGGCGGATTCGACTCTGGGAAAGCGAGAACAACTGGGTCGAATACGAAGGCGAGTAGGTGGTGCGTTCGCCCGGCGATGAGTGAAGATCTTCGCGGCAGACACGCTCTCGTTACCGGCGCCTCCAAAGGCATCGGCTTGGCCATTGCACGGGCATTCGCCGCGGCCGGTGGCACTGTGGTACTGCTGGCGCGCGAGTCACCCCGCTTGAGAGAGGCAGCCGCCGCATTGGGGAGTGCCGGCCGTCCGCTCGCCTGTGACCTCGAAGACGCTGCCAGCGTAGAGCGGGCCATCGCGGTACTGTCCGAGTGGTATCCCGATGGGCCTGATATCTTGGTGCAGAACGCCGGCAACTTTTTGCTGGCACCGATCGACGCGACCGCGCCGCCCGCGTTCGAGCGGCTGGTGCGTGCCAACCTATTAGGCCCGTTCCGGCTGTTGCAGGCGCTGGCGCCGAGGATGCGCGTGCGGGGGAGCGGCGACATAGTTACGATCGGCTCCGTGGCTGATCACCGCGCTATGCCCGGTAACACGGCTTATGCGGCTAGCAAGTTCGCCGCCCGTGCAGTACACCTGGTGTTGCGCGAGGAATACCGCGGGAGCGGTGTGCGGGTCTCCCTCGTCTCGCCGGGGCCCGTAGCGACATCGCTGTGGGAGGGAGTAGACAGCTCCGTGGTTACGGGCTTACCGTCGCCCGAGAATATGTTGATTCCTCAGGATGTAGCAGAGGCAGTTCTCTGGGTGGTGACCCGTCCACCTCGCGTGGATGTAGACGAGCTCCGGCTATCCCGTTCCTGAAGTCCGGGAGAGCAACTTCGATCTGGTCTAGGTGGAAAGCCGCGGTGCACGTAGATCTGCTGGACGTACTCCGTTGTCCCGAGGCACACGAGTCGGCTCACCTGGTTGCCAGTGTGGACGAATGGCGTGAGCGTCATGTCATCTCAGGCTGGCTCGGCTGCCCGGTTTGTGGGTCGCGATACGTCGTTCGCGACGGGGTGGTGCATTTCGGCGCGGAGTGGCCGGCGGTCACCGGCGCAGTGCCCGATCCTGTAAGGTTGGCTGCACTCCTGGATCTCGCGGAGCCCGGGGGACTAGCTATGCTGGCAGGGCGCTACGCGCTGGCTGCGGCCGAGGTGGCTCGTTTGTGCGAGGTGCAGCTCGTCGTTTTGGGCGCGAGCGGCCATTCGTGTGGATCCGCGTCGGTGCTGCATCCGGGTACCGTGCTCCCGTTTCGGGATGCGGTGCTCCGGGCGGCAGCGGTGGACGAGGTCGCAGCCAACCGCGTGGGGCCGGGAGAGTTCGTGCGTGTACTCCGTCCTGGCGGACGGCTGCTCGCGCAGGCCAGCCTCGCCCTGCCGGTGGGGGTACGGCAACTCGCTCGCGATCACATGGAATGGGTGGCAGAACGCAGCGGCCCTCTCGTTCCACTGGGCCGCGCGGCCAAAACGAGCGATACCTAACGAGTGCTCGCGGTCTCTGGGGAATCGTACAACGAATCTATGAGCGCCTTGTAGCGCTGCTCGATTACACGCCGCTTGACCTTGAGCGTCGGCGTGAGTTCACCGCTCTCAAGAGAAAAGTCGCGTTCCAGCAGGGCTATCTTCTTGGGAGTCTCGAACGAAGCTAGACCTTTGAGCGTCTCGAAGACTTCCTTTTGCATTTTCGCCTGCACGGTGGGCATCGCCAACAGCTGAGAGCGATCGGTCCAGATGATGTTCCTGCGCCTCGCCCAGGCTTCCAGATTCTCGAAGTTCGGGACCACCAACAACACCGGATACTTGCGGCGGTCGCCGATCAGCACAGCCTGGCTCACGTACTTGCTGGACTTGACCATGTTTTCGATCGGCTGTGGTGCGATATTCTTGCCCCCGGCCGTGACGATTATGTCCTTCTTGCGATCGGTTATCCACAAGAAACCGTCTTCGATCACGCCGATATCCCCCGTATGGAACCACCCCTCGGCGTCGATAGCCTGGCGCGTCTCTTCCGGCTTGTTGTAGTACCCTTTCATGACGTGCGGACCGCGCGTCAGGATTTCGCCGTCTTCCGCTATCATCACCTCCACTCCCGGAATCGGTTTCCCGACAGTGCCGATCCTGAAGTCTTCGGGGGTGTTGACCGATATGACGGGAGACGTTTCCGTGAGGCCGTAGCCTTCCAGAATGGTGAGTCCGGCCGAGAAGAAGAACTTGTTGATTTCGGGCGCCAACGGAGCTCCCCCCGAAACGAAGTAGCGCATGCGTCCACCGGTACGCTCCTTGAGCTTGGAAAAAACCAAGCGCTGTGCCACGGAGTACTGCAGAGCCAGCATTCCTCGGGGCGTGCGTCCGGCTAACTTTTCGTCGGCCCAACGATCGGCTACTTCCTTTGCCCAGAAGAAAATCCGTTTCTTCACAGGACCGCCCGCCAGTGCGTTTTCCAACACCCGGGCGTACATCTTTTCGTAGAGGCGTGGTACGGACAGCACGATCGACGGCCGGACCTCTTGCATAGCGATCGGAACCAGGTCGAAGTTCTCGACGTGCGCTATCCTGGTGCCGGTGGCGAAGAACCAGTAGTCCCCCATTCGCTGGAAGACGTGACTCAACGGCAGGAAGGAGATCGTTACGTCGTTCTCGTACACAGGGATCACGCCGCGAGTGGCTGTTACGTTCGAATGGAAATTGTCGTGAGTCAGCATCGCACCCTTGGGGACACCAGTGGTACCCGACGTGTAGATGATCGTAGCCAAGTCGTCGGGTGCCACCGCCAGAGCGCGCCGTTCGTACTCTGCGCGGCGCTCCGGACTGTCGAGCGCAGCCCCGCGCGCCTCCAACTCCCGCAACGTCATGTCGGCGTCAGGTCGCGCCTGTTCTTCGAACGCGATCACGTAGCGCAGTTCCGGACAGCGGCCGCGGATCGTGGCCACCTTTTCCGCTTGTGCCAAGGAGGACACGAAGATGGCCACAGCCCCGCTGTCCACTAGCATGTAGGGAATCTGGTCGGCGGGGAGCGTGGCGTAGATAGGTACGTCCACCACTCCGGAGGTGAGGCAGGCCCAGTCCGCCAGCGTCCACTCGCAGCGGTTCTCCGACAGTATGGCCACTCTGTCGCCGGCCTTGATCCCCAGCGAGCCGAGGCCTAACGCAATATGCCGGGTGCGCTCCCGGATCTCGTCGTGCGACACCGGCTCCCACCTGCCCGGTCCCGATCGTTTCAGGAGTGCGTCGCTGCGGCGATACTGGTCCAGCGCTCGAAAGAAAAGTCGATTGAGCGTCCCGGGTTCGGGTCTCGGTCCCTTGCCACGCGCGTACATTTCACCTCCGATGCGCTCGTTAGGCAGTAGCCGGCAGTACGACCCGTCAGCGGGCCGTGTCCTACCGGGGCAAAATTGCGACCTAGCGCGGCCGTATGGGAAGGACCAGCCGCAAAGGAGAGCCCGACAGATCGCTACCACGCTCGCGTGCTCGGACCAGCACTACCACCGAATCCAAACGAGGCGGGAGGGCGCTGCCACCTCTCACCCGAACCCGCCGGCCGGCAAAACCCTGGACGTCGCTCGTGTCCAGCTGGGAGGGACGTCCCGACTCGTCCACTAGATAGACCACGCTAGTATCGC
>DATMBI010000016.1:0-6895 GCA_035559375.1 Gemmatimonadaceae bacterium
CGTCCTCGTGCACGTAGATGGGTGGCATGTTCTCGTTGGCTGGCTGGAGGCGGATGCGACCGTCTTTTTCCCGGTAAAACCGCTTGAGTGTCGCCGACGTGCCGTTCAGTAGCGCGATCACCATCTCGCCGTTATCAGCGCTGCGGCGCTCGTTGACGATGACGAAGTCACCGTCTCGTATCTGCTCCTCTATCATCGAGTTGCCGCGTACGCGTAGGACGTAATGGTTGCCACTCTTGCGCACCAACTCCTCTGGTACGGCGACCGTTTCGTTCGAAGGAACTGCCTCGATAGGTGCTCCGGCGGCTACCGTACCGTAGAGTGGCAGGAGCAGCGCCTTTGGAAACACCTCGCTGGGGATTATTTCGATCGCGCGGCTCGCGTTATGGGTGCGCCGGATGTAGCCCTTGCGCTCCAAGGCCTGGAGGTGTTCGTGCACAGTGGCCACCGAGTTATAGTTGAACCGGTCCGCGATCTCGAGGAAGCTGGGTGCGTAGCCGTGTTGGTCCACATAGTTCTGCAGAAACGTGAGGATCTCGCGCTGGCGTCGCGTAAGTGGTTTGCGTGGCATGGTCTTCCCAGTGTATAGAGCTCCGAACGATTCCCGAAAACTACAATACCCGAACAAAGGCCGAATGACAAGTGAGTAAACGTTGGACGCCGCCAGGGGGAGTGCTAGGCCGGCTGTGCCAAGTAGCAGAGCGTAGAGCAGAGGCGTTAGCTCCTCGTGCGCGGTCCTTCAAGCGTGATGCTTTAGCGCGACAACCTGGTCCTCGATTCGAGAGGGCTTTACGCCTGGAGACAGTGGCCGTGGTTGCAGAGTTCAAGCGTGCTTCGCCATCGAAAGGTGCACTCAACCCTGCAATGAACGTGGCGGAGCAGGGTCGAGCGTTCGTGCGGGGGGGCGCTCAGGCCATCTCGGTGCTCACGGAGCCCACCGAATTCGGGGGTAGCATAGACGATCTTGTTCGTATGGCGGACACCGTTGCGGTGCCGATCCTGAAAAAGGATTTCCATGTCGATCCCGTTCAGGTGTGGGAAGCAGCCAGTGCTGGAGCGAGTGCGTTGCTGCTTATCGTGCGTGCGCTAGGTCCAGATGGCTCGCGCCGGATGTTCGACGCGGCTGGCGAGGCTGGCGTGGAGGTCTTGGCTGAGGTTCGAGACGAGTGGGAGTTGGAGTGGGCACTCGAGGCCGGCGCACGCGTGGTCGGGGTCAATCGCCGCAACCTCGAGACGCTGGCAATGGAGGACGAAGTACACAGCCGAATACTACCTTTGGTACCGAGAGAGCTCCTTGCGATCGCCGAGAGTGGAATAGAAACCAGGATGGACGTGGAAGCGGTGGCCGCGTCGGGTGCGGATGCCGTGCTGGTGGGTAGCGCGCTTTCGTTGGCCGAGGATTGTGAGGCAGCGGTACGAGCATTGACCGGAGTTCCAAGGAAGGGACGTTAGAGTTGACCGCTATCAAGTTTTGCGGCATCACGCGTCCCGAGGATGCCCTTCTCGCCGCGGAACTCGGCGCGACCTACGTGGGGATGGTTTTCGCGGGCGGCCCGCGCAATTTGGATCCGGCAACCGCCAGGGTTATAGCCGCTGCCCTCGAGGGAACTGGTGTTCGACGCGTGGCTGTTCTGGACGCTTCGCATCCGGATTCGCTTTTGAAGGTCGCTGACCTGGCTAGGTCGCTTCCCGTAGAGATCCTGCAGCTTCATGGATCGTTCGATCCGGCGCTGATCGAGCTAGTCCGGAGCCGCACTGGGCTCGAGGTTTGGGCTGCCATAGGTGTCCTACCGAGCGAGCTTCCCACGGCAATCGAGCGGATGGCAGCCATGGCCGATGCTATCCTGCTGGATGCTAAGACACACGGAAAGCTCGGCGGATCGGGGAGGCGCTTCGACTGGGAGGCTGTGGCCGCCATACTCCTAGGCGGAGCGCGCCCGCGACGCTTGGTCGTGGCGGGTGGGCTCGATCCAGACAACGTCGGTGCGGCGATTGGCCTGCTAAGGCCTGACGTGGTGGATGTGTCCTCAGGTGTAGAGCAGAGTCCCGGGATAAAGGATAGCGAGCGTATGAAAAAGTTCGTGGTAGCGGTTAATCGGGCGGGCTGCGGGAGCGGGAGATGATCGAAACGCGTTTTGGCGCATTCGGCGGTCGCTACGTACCCGAGACACTGGTTCCAGCGTTGGACGAACTCAGTTCCGCGTTCGAATCTGCCATCTCGGACGCGTCGTTCCTCGCCGAGCTCGACAGCTTACTGCGTGACTTCGTGGGTCGGCCCACTCCCCTTACTGCTGCGCCGAGGTTCGGGGAACTGGTGGGAGCACGCGTTTGGCTGAAACGCGAGGATCTCAATCACACCGGTGCCCACAAGATCAACAATACTGTCGGCCAAGTGCTGCTGGCGCGGCGCATGGGTAAGCGCCGAATTATCGCCGAGACGGGAGCAGGTCAGCACGGCGTGGCGACTGCCACAGTCTGCGCCCGCTTCGGGCTCGAATGCGTGGTGTACATGGGAGAGGAGGATATGCGCCGCCAGGAGCTGAACGTGTTTCGGATGCGGCTCTTGGGGGCGCAGGTCGTTCCGGTAACGGCCGGTAGCAAGACATTGAAAGATGCCACGACCGAGGCAATTCGCGACTGGGTGACCAATGTGCGTACGTCGCACTATGTGATCGGTTCGGTAGTGGGTCCGGCTCCCTACCCGACCATGGTGCGCCATTTCCAGGCCGTAATCGGGCGCGAAGCGCGCCAGCAAGTGCTGGAGCGAGCTGGGCGGCTACCTGCCACAGTCGTGGCGTGCGTGGGTGGAGGTTCCAACGCTGCCGGGATTTTCTCCGGTTTTGTTGACGACGACGGGGTGGAACTCGTCGGAGTAGAGGCGGCGGGTGAGGGTTTGGATTCGGGGCGGCACGCGGCCTCGTTGGCCCGCGGTCGTCCCGGCGTGTTGCATGGATCTTTCAGTTACGTCTTGCAAGACGAGCATGGTCAGGTCCATCCGGCGCACTCTGTTTCGGCTGGCCTCGACTACCCGGGTGTCGGGCCGGAGCACGCTTTCTGGATGGAGAGCGGGCGCGCGCTTTACGTGGCCGTGAGCGACGACGAGGCGTTGGAGGGTTTCGCTATCTTGAGCAGACTGGAAGGTATCATTCCGGCTCTCGAAGCTGCGCATGCGGTAGCATGGATCGCCGCGCAGCGGGGCCGCTGGGGTGCGGACCAAGACGTACTCCTGTGCGTGAGCGGTCGGGGCGACAAGGACGTAGCTCAGGTCGCTAAACTGAGCAGCCGATGATGCGAACTGTCTCCGAGTTCACTAGAGGGGTGGAACCCGACACGGGAGCGCCGTATACCGGTCTAGTCGAGGAGATGCTGCGTCTCTTCTCGAGGGCGGTGCGTGCGCGTCTCTTGTACATGGGCAACAACCCCACCTACCTCAAGGCAGTGGACAACCTCCGTGCCTCCTTCGCCCCTATCTGGAAGCACACTGACTTGTTGGTGCTCGAGGTCGGTGAGACCGCCCTGACTCACGAGGGCAACGTGGTCATGCAGGAGCCCGAGAAATCTGCTGATGCACTCCCGTGGGTCTTGTACAAGGACGGCATCCGCGAGCTGCGTCTTGCGCCTGGTGTGGAGGATGGCGAGATCGTCACCTTGGTGCAGATCGTCGCAAGGGTGCGGAGAGCGGCCCCTCACGAGGACGATCTCATCACGCTTCTTTGGGAAGAGGAGTTCCAGTTCCTCCAGTACAAGTACGTGGACCTCGTACTGGACGGAGGCCAAGTGCTGCCGCTGGAGGCTGGCGAGGCGAGACCCCACCTGGTGGACTCGGAGGCTCTGAGGGAGCCGCCCACGGAAAGTATCGTTCCGCAGGGCATCGTCAGCTTGGAGGATTTCCACTCCACGCTCTACTTTCTGGACGAAACCGAGAGCGAGAGTCTGCGCAAGCAAATCGAGGAGCATTACCGAGCCGACCTGCGCAGGGATGTCATCGCGATCCTTCTGGACGTATTTGAACAGCAAACCGACCCTGCCATCCGCGACGAGATCTCCGGTATCCTGGAAGGGCTCCTGGTTCAGCTGCTTGCCAGCGGGCAATTAGGTTCGGTCGCGTATCTGCTCAGAGAAGTTCAGATCGCAGCGCACCGGGGCAAAGACATCAGTCCAGCGCAGCGCGAAACACTCCTTTCGCTCCTGGACCGCCTCAGCGATCCCGAAGCTGTATCGCAGCTGCTCCAAGCTCTGGACGAAAGAACGGACCTTCCGGACCGCGAGGAGCTGGCCGAACTCTTCGAGAGCCTGCGAGTCTCGGCACTGGGCACGCTGCTGGCCTGGCTGGGTCGCGTAGAGAAGACGGGTTTGCGCGCGCTGCTGGAGCGCGCTGCGGAGCGGTTGGCCGCGTCCAACACAGGCGAACTCGTTAGGCTAGTAGTTACGTCGGACCGCGAGGTCGCTCTCGAAGCGATGCATCGTGCCGCCGCACTGAAGACGGCCGCGGCCGTTCCCGCGATCGGACGACAGCTGGGAGCACCAGATAGAGAGCTGCGACTAGTGGCCGTCCGCAGCCTGGCCAAGATAGCGTCGCCGGGGGCGCTGCAGCTTCTGGAGCGTGCCCTCGACGACGAGGATCGGGACGTGCGCATCGCGGCGGCTCGAGGCCTGAGCACTGCGGGATATCGCGCGGCCCTCCCGCGGCTCGAGGGGCTCATTACCGGCAAACGGCTCCCGGCGGCCGAACTCGGCGAGAAGATGGTAGTGTTCGAAGCTTACGGCAGCCTTTGCGGCGATTCCGGTGTACCGCTTCTGGACGGCATCCTCAATCGGCGTGGTCTCTTCGGAAAGCGGGAAGATGCCGAGTACCGTGCCTGTGCTGCCCTGGCTTTGGGTCGTATCGGGAGCGAGAAAGCGCGCTCGTCTCTACAGCGAGCTGCCAGCGATCGGGAGATTCTGGTGCGCAACGCGGTGAACAAGGCTCTGAGGGGAACGCTGTGAATAGCGGCAAGGAATTGCACGCCCTCGGGCAACAGACGCTGGTCGCAGAGCCCGCGATAGCAGGCATGCAGGGCCATGCAGGTGACGCCTTCCTGAGAAAGGCTGGACGTCAGCTCATCGTGGCGATTTACGGTGCACTACGCGCCCTTCGGCTCTATCCCGCCGAGAACGAAGCAGTCAGGAATGCACTGCAGGAGCTTTCGGCTGCGGCCCGCACGCTCTTGACGAAAGACCATGAACTGGAGCTGAAGGCCACGAGCGAATTTCTCTTCGTGAACGGGGTGCGACTTCGCCTCGACCTCGACAATTACGCGAGTTTCAGCCACATCCTATCGTTGCTGCGCAGCTGCGGCGTCGGTACGCTCCATGTTTCGCCAGCGGTCCAGGAGCGGGACTGGCTGGTGCTGCTCTCGGTTCTATTGGCTTCTGCGAAGGAAAGCGAAGTAACACATCACGAAGTACGCGAGAAGCTAGAAGCTGCGGGCGTGCTGGCCTTCGACGTGGGTCCGTCGCTCGCCCCGGACGACGATAGCGACTTCATGCAGCGCGCCAAAGAGGCTGCCAAGCGCACCTACGCCCACTCGGTGGCCGTGACTCGCGAAATGATGACTTCGTTGCGGCTGGGGCAAGCTCCCAACATCAGAAAGATCAAGCGAGTGGTCCAGACGATAGTGGACCAAATCCTGAGCGAGGAAACGTCGCTGATAGGGCTCACGACGTTACGGGACTACGACGAGTATACGTTCACGCATTCGGTGAACGTATGCATCTTCTCCGTCGCGCTCGGCAGGCGACTGGGATTGAGCCGGCAGCAGCTCTACGACCTCGGTCTGGCGGCACTTTTCCACGACATCGGTAAGTCTCGGGTGCCGCTCGGGGTGCTCAACAAGACAGAGGGCCTGACAGACGAAGACTGGCGCTGGCTTGCCGCCCATCCGTGGCTCGGTGTTCTGGCACTGTTTCGACTGCGTGGCCAGCAGGAACTACCGTACCGCGCCATGGTGGTGGCCTACGAGCACCACATGAAGGGAGACCTTTCCGGCTACCCACGCTGCATCAGGCCGCGTAGCCAGAGCGTTTACAGTCGAATCGTAGCGGTGGCGGACGGCTTCGATGCCGCCACGTCGCGTCGCAGCTACCAGACAGTGCCGCTCTCCCCAGCTGCTGTACTGGCAGGTATGCGCGACAATCCCAAGCGCGGGTTCGATCCGGTCATCGTCAAGGCGTTCATCAATCTCGTTGGAATCTATCCTGTCGGCACACTCGTGGTGCTGGATACCTTCGAACTCGCGATAGTACACTCGGCCAACCCCAATCCGGAGGCGATCTCTCGCCCCATAGTGCGTATTGTGAGCGACGAGCGAGGCAACCTGCTTTACCCGGGGCACCTAGTGGACTTGATGGAGCGCACTGCGGACGGCAGCTTCAAGCGCACCATAATCAAGACCGAAAATCCAGAACGCTACGGGATAAACGTTGGCGATTACTTCCTCTGATACCATCGCAGACCGTTTCTCTCGCCTGAGAGAGCACGGCCGTACCGCGCTCGTCCCCTACATCACTGCCGGTCACCCTGATCCAGACAGATCCCTCGCGCTTCTGCAGGGACTGGAAGCTGCTGGGGCTGACATCGTGGAGGTAGGTCTCCCGTTTTCCGATCCCCTGGCCGACGGGCCGATCATTCAAGCGAGCTCCCAAGCGGCGCTGGCGCACGGCATGCACTTCGATAAGGTGCTGGAATTGATCCACCGTGCTCACTTAGGAATTCCGGTCGTCTTGTTCAGCTATCTCAATCCGATAATCGCGGCCGGACGGGATGCTCTAGCCAGGGCAGCCGAAGCGGGCGTGCACGGAATACTCGTCACCGATCTGCCGGTCGGGGCGGACCCTGCGCTCGAGGAGTGGTTAG
>DATMBI010000017.1:0-3950 GCA_035559375.1 Gemmatimonadaceae bacterium
GTGCGCCTTGGAACCCCATGTGGTGCGGATACCCTTGGTGGCGAAGAGGTCCTTGAGTCCCCATGGGAGCCCATGCAGTGGACCCCGGTACTGTCCAGAGCGAATCTCGGACTCCGCCTGCTGGGCAGCCTCCTTCGCAGGTCCTTCGAGAATCGTTACAGCACAAAGAAGGACTGGATCGAGACGTTTCAGGCGTTCCAGATAAATCTCCGTCAGTGTTACGGGAGACAAGTGGCGCGCTGCGATCAGTGCGGCCAGCCGGTGTGCCGGCAGGTAAGCCAACTCTTCCTCTGATCGCGGGACGGGGCCGGTCCACGGTTCCACCTCGAACGGAGTTCGCTCGAAGGCCGCTCTCCCTCGCTCGCGAGCCAGCCGCTCGAGATACGCGCCCGTCCCGCCCGGATAAGCCTGGAACACCAGAGCCGGCGGCTCGCCATTCCCGAGTGGCGGCAGCTGCTGCGGTTGCTGGGCACCTTGCGAAGCTTGTACAATCGGCAAGAGCGCTGGCGGAAGCGCCAAGCCCGCCGCCACTACAACGCTCCTCTTCACGAAGTCGCGTCGCCCGAGCGACGTGTCGTTCGCGCTACCGATAGCGCCGGTCTCTCGCTCCATCGTACCTCCTCGGGCCCTCTAACCAAGCCCGCACTAGTGAAAGGCGTAAGTATACACCCTGGAGCGCAGCGCCGGGCAGACTCTCGTGCCTGGCGTGGCCGACGCCGACAGCGCAGAATGAAGACACACGGCGAACGGTAACGCACTGTACTACAGCGAGAGCGGGTTTACCGACGTAATTTTGACGTCGATACCCAGCTAGCCCTGATTTCACGAGCTATTGCCACATGAAACCCACTGCCAAACTCTTCAGCGTACTCTTCCCCGCCGTAGCCATCTGGCTACCAGCCCAGGGAGGCAACCCTAGTACGACACAGGGATCGACACTGCCGCCCGACTCGGTGCTGGTACGCAGTTTGACCTTCCGATCTATCGGACCCGCGGTGATGAGCGGCCGCATCGTCGAGATAGCCGTAGCAGACGGCTACCGCGGCACGCGCGATCAGGTTCTAGGAACCGTCATGTACATCGCCGCAGCAACCGGTGGGGTCTGGAAGACGACGAATGCCGGCGTGAACTGGACACCTGTGTTCGACTCGGTGCGTACCGGCTCGATCGGTGCCGTGGCGGTAGCCCCGTCCAATCCTGACATAGTCTGGGTAGGCACCGGCGAGGCCAATAACATGCGCAGCTCATCCTGGGGAACGGGCGTCTACAAGTCCACGGATGGAGGGCGTACGTGGAGCGGCCCGATGCTCCCGAAGTCACAGCATATCGCACGCATCGTGGTGGATCCTCGCGACCCGAATATCGTCTACGTGGCAGCGATGGGGCCGCTCTGGGCACCCGGTGGCGAGAGGGGGCTGTTCAAAACCACCGACGGCGGCCGCACGTGGACGAATACGAAGTACATCAGCCAGTACACAGGGTTCACTGATGTAGCGATGGATCCCTCTAACCCGGACGTTCTGTACGCCGCAGCTTTGATGCGAGAGCGACGGGAATACGGGTTTCTACCTGCAGGACCGGAAAGCGGTATTTACAAGACGACCGATGGGGGCCGCACGTGGACGCAGCTCACCCAGGGCCTGCCGAGCGGAGAGCTAGGACGCATCGGCCTCAGTGTATGTCGTTCGCGCCCTAGCACCGTCTACGCGATAATACACGCCCGCGGCAATTCCGGCGGCCTGTACCGCAGCGACGATGCAGGCGCTACCTGGCGACAGATGAATCCGAACAACAGTACCGCATGGTACTACGGTCAGGTGCGCTGCGACCCGACGGATCACGAGCACGTGTACAGACTCGGACCGACGTCGCAGGAATCTTACGACGGTGGCCGAACAGTCCAGACGTTCCCACCACAAGGGACCAACGTTCACGCCGATCACCACGCTCTATGGATCAATCCTGAGGCACCTGAGCACCTCGTGCTCGGCACCGACGGGGGGCTGTACATATCGTGGGACAGAGGTCGCACCTGGGACCACGTGCAGAACCTACCGGTCTCGCAGTTCTACGCGATCTCGGTGGACGATGGCGACCCTTACTACGTCTACGGTGGCTTGCAAGACAATCAATCTTGGGGTGGACCGAGCCGGACGCGCTTCACTTTCGGACCGACAAATGCGGACTGGTTCCGCATGGCGGGTGGTGACGGTTTCTATTCGGTGACCGATCCCAGCGACCGCAATATCGTCTATACGGAGTCGCAAAACGGCGGTTTGATACGTTACGACGCCCGACTAGGGCAAACCAAGAACATTCGACCGGTACCGAAGCCGGGCGAACAACACCGCTACAACTGGAGTGCGCCGATCCTACCGTCGCGGCATACACCAGGAACGATTTACTTCGCGGCCAACTACCTCTTTCGGAGCCCGGATCGCGGGGACACGTGGGAGACGATCTCACCGGATCTCACCCGCAACATCGACCGCAACACGCTGCCGCTTCGTGGATCCGTACCCGACTCGAACGCCTTGGGACGCAACGAAGGGACGGCGGAGTTCAGCAACATTACCTCTATCGACGAGTCACCGCTTCGAGCAGGCTTGCTAGTCGTAGGAACCAACGACGGACTCGTCCAGGTCAGCAGAGACGGCGGGAAGAACTGGTTCAAGAGCGATCGCTTCCCCACGGTTCCCGAGACCACTTACGTCAGCCGCGTGATATTCTCGAGATTCGCCGAGGGTACCATCTACGCTACGATGGACGGCCACCGCAGCAACGATTTCAAACCGTACGTTCTGAAGAGCACGGACTACGGCCGCAGTTGGACTGCAATCACTGGCGACCTTCCGGATGGTCATTCCGTGCACGTTATTCGAGAGCATCACCGTCAGCCCAACCTGCTCTTCGTGGGCACGGAGTTCGGCGTTTTCTTCACGATAGACGGGGGGAAGCACTGGACCCAGTTGAAGAGCGGAATCCCTGGTGTCCCCGTGCACGATCTCGCGATCCAGACTCGTGAAAACGATCTCGTAGTCGGGACTCATGGTCGTGGTATATTCATCTTGGACGACCTCGCTCCGCTCGAGTATTTGGCAGAGGCGAAGAGTGCCAAGGTAGCGTATCTGTTTCCCATGAAGGACGCTCTGCTTTACCAGCCCAACGGGTCCCGCGCATCCGGGATGGGCACGCGTGGCTTCGTGGGCCAGAACCCGCCCCCGGGGCCGCAGATCGCGTACCTTTTGCAACCACTGCCCACTGGAGCGCGGCCCCGTCTCGAGATCGTGGATGCTTCGGGAACGGTTGTCCGCGAGTTGCGCGTCGAGCGAGTTCCCGGACTGTATCGCACTGTGTGGGATATGCGGGTTGGGCCGCCATTCACTGGACCGGTGGACACGACAGGTCGGGCAGGCGGTGCCGGCGGTAGAGGTGGCGGCTTCGCGGGCGGCCGAGGTGGGCTCGCAGGCGAAACGACTTTTCCAGCGCTCCCGGGTCGCTACGAGGCACGCCTGACGATTACTGCGCCTGGAGCACCTCCCACTGTCCTTTCGCGTGCTTTCCTGCTTCGCAAGGATCCGATGGTAGTGCTCAGCGACGCGGAATTGCGGCAGTTGCACGAAGCCAGGTTGGCCATCGCGCGGATACAGCGGCAGCTGCGCGAGGTGCAAGCTCGCTTAGATAGTGCACAGCAGCGTCTAGCAGCGTTGCGGCGCGGTGCCGACTCGGCCGGCAGCGATCAGCACCGCCAGGAGATAACGTCCTTGGAGCGGGAGTTATCGCAGCTAGCAGCCAGGCTGGGACTACCACAAGGACGTGGCGGCGGGGCGGGCGGAGCCGGCGGTGGACGCGGCGGTATCGGAGCCGGAAGGGGCGGCGGTGGCGACGACGATCAGAATCCGCAGGCTCCCCAGCCGCAGCAGTCGATAGTGGCTCGACTGGGAACGACT
>DATMBI010000018.1:0-4157 GCA_035559375.1 Gemmatimonadaceae bacterium
CGGGGACCGCCTGTTCACAAAGCAGTTCAGCTACGGCGAGCACTTCACGCGGTAAGGCACCTGATTCGAACGTAACCTGCCGCACCGAGTGTTCCGACATACGCCGCGCCAACTCCGCCAGCCAGATAGTGGCCTCGTTCACTTCACCCGCCTGAAAGGCGGCCGCTAGTTCGTGCGACACTTCGTTGAGCACCACCGAGCGAGAGGCGCTCCCTAGCTCCGACATGCAACGGTGCAGTGCCCGATGCTGAGCATCCGGCTCGTTAGATGGCCGAGATAACGCCCGAACCAGCTGGGCGAAATCGACCGTAAATTCGGAAATCGCGGTCAGGGGCATGCGAGCGGCTCGCCGTGTTTGAACCTTGCTGCATAGAAGACGCTCAGCGGCGGTCGGGCGAAACTCGAACCCTGAACGGCCGGACCGTAGGTGCCATTGGAAGGGGGGAAGCGGTTCACTAGAATTGGCAGTCTCGGAGGTCACCATATGCCCTCGAACACCAGACCTGAGCTTCCACTGCTGTGCTTGGCGCTGCTCCTCGCCGGGTGCCGGAGCGCACCGCATAGCACTCCGGAACCTGCGGCCGACGCGACCGCCATCGGTCGGGACGTTCGATTCCTGGCCTCCGATGCCCTCGATGGAAGGCGTACCGGTACGCCTGGTAACGATTCGGCGGCCGCCTACCTGGAGCGTAGGCTGCAGGCCAGCGGCCTGCAGCCACTGACGTCACTCCTCGAGCAGTGCCGCAGCGATGGGGAACGCTCCGAGTGTGCCCATGGCTACAGCCAGCCGTTCGTGGCGCGACCAGCCACACCCCATGCAGACGTGCGACTCCCCACCCGCAACGTGGTAGCGACGGTCCCGGGTCGCGATCCGGCGCTTCGGGGCCAATACGTGGTGCTGGGCGCGCATTTCGATCACCTGGGCAGTTCCAGCGAGGGCGCTCTGGACACGGGTACTGCGATTCGCAATGGCGCGGACGACAACGCTTCGGGAACCGCGGCGCTGCTCGCACTCGCTCAGCGCCTAGCGCGTCGGCCCATGGCGCGGAGCGCCATCGTAGCGTTCTTCAGCGGCGAGGAACAGGGTCTACTCGGATCTGCTTATTTCGTGCAGAATTCGCCCGTTCCGCTGGATTCCATGGTGGCGATGGTGAACTTCGACATGGTGGGCCGCCTCCGTAACGACCGGTTGATAGTCTACGGTGTCGAAACGGCGCGCGAGCTGCGTGCCATCTTGGATTCCGCCAACGGCGGACCGACACGGCTCCGGCTGGCCGCGGTCGGCGACGGTTTCGGCCCTTCGGACCACAGCTCGTTCTATGCCAAGGGAATCCCCGTACTGCACTTTTTCACAGACCTGCACGAGGATTATCACAGGGCGACCGATGACCCGGAGAAACTCGACCTACAGGGGATCGTTCGGGTCGTGGACTACGCCGAGGCGGTCGTAAGGAGCATCGGGAACCGCCGGGAACGACTCACTCCCGTGCGGATCGCTGCACCGGCCCCTGCCCCTTCTGCACGCACTGGAAGCCAGGCCTACCTCGGCACTATCCCCGACATGGCAGCGAGCGAGATCGTGGGTCTCAGACTTACCGGGGTGAGACCTGGTTCTCCCGCAGACTTGGCTGGCCTCCGCGAGGGTGACGTGGTCGTCGAGCTCGGGGGCGCGGCCGTCAAGGACCTCGCGAGCTACAGCGAGGCCCTTTACTCCCACCAGCCCGGCGACACAGTCACCATCGTTTTCCTCCGTGGCACCGAGCGAAAAAGCGTGCGCGTGGTGCTAGGGAGGCGCGGGCAGTAGCAGCGTGCTTCCCGTTCCGCCCCCGGTTCGGCAGGGCTACACTCGCCTTACGGAAGTCCCACTCTACTGGTGCAGCTACGGGCCCGTGGACGCTCCTCGACTCCTGGTGCTCCATGGCGGTCCTGGAGCGCACCACGAGTATCTGCTCCCCCAGTTTCTCCGCCTGACAGATCGCTTTCAACTCGTGTTCTACGATCAGCGGGGTGGCGGCCGCAGTCGCCACAGTGGCGGAACTGTAACGTGGATAACCCACGTGATGGACCTAGCTCGCTTGGCAAAGGAACTCGACCTCGAACCGCTCGCCCTAGTCGGATACTCCTGGGGTGGGCTGCTGGCTTTGCTGTACGCGACGGAGCAACGGCGCAGTGACTCGCTTCCATCGATCCGGCTGCTCGTCGCCATCGACCCTGCGCCCGTGACCCGTCCCTATCGACAGGAGTTCGAGCAAGAATTCGCCCGCCGCATGCGTAGCGACGCACTGCGCCAGCTACGCGAGGAACTAGCGACTTCCGGCCTGCGCGAGCGCGACCCTGAATCCTATCGGCGCCGCCAGTTCGAGCTGGCGGTGGCGCCCTATTTCGCCCGACCCGAACTGGCAACAGAGCTGACTGCATTCCGGGTCTCCAGCAAAGTCCAGCAGAGCGTTTGGGAAAGCCTCGGCGACTACGATGCCATCTCTTCCGCTGCGTCGTTAAGGGTACCCGCTCTCGTCGTGCATGGACGGCACGATCCCATTCCTCTGCGCTCTTCGCAGGAAGTGGCCGATGCGATGGGGGCGCGTTTTCTGGTATTGGAGAATAGCGGCCATGTGCCCTTCATAGAACAGCCGGATGCGCTTTTCACAGCCGTGGAGCAGTTCCTGACAGAGTACATTCCGGGTGGTTGACGGTGCGCTCCGCGTACTGCGCACCTAGGGTTCGCAGCCTAGCAGGATAGGTCGCACATATCTAGGAGGACGACTATGGCAGCGAGGGATAAGCGAGGTCCGCGCCAACCGCTGGCTCAGGTGCGTCCGAAGGTCGCGGCCATGCGTGCTGCAGCAGCGAGAGAATCGAGCCCGATCGCTCGGAACCGGACCGACCTAGCTCGGAAAAAGACATCGCCACCTCGGTTCGCTGGAAAAGCCACGACGAGCACGAAATCCGCCCAGCGCCAGAAGGCAGTGGTAGCACGGCACCCTGTCCCTACCGGTGGGCCGGAACTCCGTAAGCACGCCCGCACTGTCTATCGTCGCCTGCTACGCCTGTACCCGCAGGCTCGCTGCGAGCTGAACTATCGCGATCCCTGGGAATTGCTGGTCGCCACTATCTTGAGCGCGCAGTGCACGGACAAGCGCGTCAACATGGTGACACCGGAGCTTTTCGCGCGTTACCCGACGCCGGTAGAGATGGCGCGAGCTCCGCAAGAAGAGGTGGAGCGCATCATCAAATCCACGGGTTTTTTCAGAAACAAGGCACGCACGCTCATTGCCCTAGCTAACGCCCTGGTAGATCGCTTCGGGGGCCAGGTGCCGCGCTCCATGGAGGAGCTAGTGACGCTCCCCGGCGTCGGGAGAAAGACGGCCAACGTCGTCCTGGGGAATGCGTTCGGCATGGCCGAAGGGATAGTGGTAGATACGCATGTAGCGCGTGTGGCAGCCCGCCTGGGCCTGACGACCCAGCGAGACCCTAACAAGATCGAGCAGGAGCTCATGGCACTTTTCCCCCGCTCCCAGTGGACCATGCTCTCCCACCTGCTTATATGGCACGGTCGCCGAGTCTGCCTGGCTCGTAGACCGCGTTGCCGCGAGTGCACACTGGCAGACGTGTGTCCCTCGGCTACTTTCTGACGGCGACGCCCGCCCTACATTCCGGTGCATAGGGCTGCTAACCTATTTGGTGTCGAAAGTCTGCCGGTTCCGACGGCGGCAGTTGGGTAGTAGTCGAGCCGGCAGTCTGCCAACTGTAACCCGTTTCCACTAGGCCCGATGACCGAACTTCAACCGAGCGACAAGAAGGCTGCATTCACTGGTCTCGTCGTCACTGCTATCCTGCTCTTTGCCATGGGGTTCACTATCGTTTCGCTGACCAACCGGCACTTCGCCGCCAAAGCCCAGGCCGAGTCAGGCCAGCAGCATAGATGACGCGCGACGAAGCCCTGGCTCTCGTCCACGAATACACCTCCAGTGAGTCGTTGCGTAAGCACATGTTGGCTGTGGAAGCCGCCATGCGAGCCTACGCTCGAAAGTTCGGGGAAGACGAGGATCAATGGGGACTGGCCGGGCTGTTACACGATTTCGATTACGAACGCTGGCCTAACGAGGAGCACGCGCCCGACCGCGGCCACCCGAGCGAAGGGGTTCGTATCCTGCGCT
>DATMBI010000019.1:0-2312 GCA_035559375.1 Gemmatimonadaceae bacterium
ATTACGCCAGTCGAAGACGGGATGCCACTGTTTCACGTGAAACAAGGGAGAGCCCAGGAGGCGAGACCCGATATGTCGTCGCCGCGGCCGCGAGCCGCAGCAGATAACCACCTAGCTAACCCCAATTCCGCGCCGAAATCGAGCTCGTGGGCCGTGCCCGCCGTGAGGCGGCATTGAGAGATCTCCTCCAACAGGTGCGGATGGCCTACGACTTCATTCTTATCGACTCCCCGCCATCATTGGGTTTGCTGACAGTGAACGCGCTGGTGGCAGCTGACGATTTGATCGTCCCGATCCAGTGCGAATACTTCGCTCTCGAGGGGCTTACGCACCTGCTGAAAACCGTAGATCTCCTAAGGCGCGGATTGAACCCCGATCTGAGCGTTGCTGGCATACTCCTGACAATGTTCGATCCGCGGCTGAATCTGGCTCGCCAGGTCGCAAGTGACGTGCGTACAACGCTCGGGGATGTAGTTTTCGAAACCGTAATACCACGGAACATCCGACTTGCCGAAGCCCCTAGCTTCGGCAAGTCAATCATTCAGTACGACATATCGTCACCGGGTGCCAAAGCCTATCTCGCGCTTGCTCAAGAAGTTATCGCAAGACTGGGGAAGGCACGCGACACCCTTACCGCCGGAATCGCATGAGCGATACATCGGAGCGCAGCCGCCGCCTCGGACGCGGACTCGGAGCACTGCTCGGAACGCACGACGTTTCGCCAACCCCGACAGAGTCGGGACCCACCGAGCTGCCTATCTCCTTCATCGACCCAAACCCACTCCAGCCGCGCCGCCAGTTCAAAGAAACGGAACTAGAGGAACTAGCCGACAGCCTTCGGACACACGGGCTCCTACAACCCGTGACAGTACGCAAGGTAGCTGACCGCTACCAGCTAGTTGCCGGCGAGCGCCGACTGCGCGCAGCTAAACTCCTGGGCTGGGCAGCCATTCCCGCGATCGTGAGGGAAGTCGACGACAAGTCCATGCTCGCCCTGGCTCTGGTAGAAAACCTCCAGCGCGACGACCTCGACCCTCTCGAAGAAGCCGAAGGATACAAGAAGCTCCTGGACCAGTATGGGCTCACTCAGGACCAGGTGGCCAGAGCTGTGGGCAAAAGCCGCCCCGCCGTAGCAAACGCCCTCCGACTCCTGACTCTGCCGCGCGCGGTGCAGGAGATGTTACGCAGTGGCGCACTCACAGCCGGGCACGCGCGCGCCCTCCTAGCGCTGCCGCCAAGCGCCAACGTGGTAGCTGTCGCCAGGAGGATCGTTCAGCAGGGACTGACGGTGCGCCAAGTCGAGGAACTAGCCCGCGGACGCCAGTCTCTAAGGCGCCCACTCGATTCGGCGCGACCGCTGGCCAGCCAGGCACTGGTCCGCCACATTACCGACCGCCTGCGCCGTAGGCTCCAGACTGACGTCCGCGTGGTGACCGACGCGAATGGGAAGGGAGAGATTCGCGTTCGATTCTACTCGATGGAAGACCTGGAACGCCTGACGGAGCTTTTGGCGGGGCCGCCAGAGAATGGTTCAGCAGATCTCAACGACTAGCGATCGAACAGATCGAGGAGGCAGAAAGTGTCGATCTTCAAACCACCGCCTAACGAGCGGCCGATATCACGCGCGGAACCGGCACCGACGTCGGACAACACGCCCTCGGTTATCGGTGCAGGAATGCGCATTCTCGGCGATGTGGAAAGCGCCGGTGCCCTGAAAATCGAGGGAACCGTAGAGGGATCCATTCGCGGCGGACGCCAGGTGGTGGTCGCTCGCACGGGGAGCGTACAGGGCGACATAAGCGCGGACGAAGTCGTGCTAGCGGGTCGCGTCGTAGGAACGATCAACGCCGCGGAACGCGTGGAGATACAAGGCACCTGTAGGCTAGAGGGGGACATCAACACACGGTCCATCGTCGTGATGGAAGGAGGGATCATCAACGGTAACGTCCGCATGGAGGACGGTAGCCCACGTGGCGCGGTCGCTGGTGTCGCCAGAGCAAATCCGGCTGCACCGTGATCGTTTTCCACGTACCAGTCAACAGGAATTCCACAAATTGCGGCACCAGATCTCGGCCTTCGACATGAGCGTGCTGCACGCGTTTTTCTACAAGTGTGGGAAAATTTTCCACACGGCACTCGTGACTTGCCTGGCGTTAGCTGCATGCGCTACAAGCGAGTCTCGAGAAGCGCAGGCTTTTCGAGTAGCGCTCCTTACACCCGGACCCGTCTCGGACCAGAGCTGGAACGCAGGCGCGTACGCCGGGCTGCTCAGAATACGCGACTCCCTGGGCGCATCGATAAGCCACATTCAG
>DATMBI010000020.1:0-7829 GCA_035559375.1 Gemmatimonadaceae bacterium
CCGCCACTGGAACCGCCAGCCATTCTCTCTCGATCGTACGGATTGCGTGCTGGTCCGAAGTGTTCGTTGACCGTCGTAACTCCATAGGCCAGCTCGTGGAGGTTGGTCTTCCCCAGCACGATGGCACCGGCTCGGCGCAGGCGCTGTACCACTAAGGCATCGCGCCCGCTGCGGATGCCGGCTCCATAGAGTCTGGAGCCGCCGGTGGTGGGGCCTTCCACGGTTTCTATCAAGTCTTTGACAGAGATGGGGATACCGTGCAGCAGCCCCAGTTCGCGACCCTCCATCACGTCTCGCTCGGCCCGGCGAGCAGCGGAGCGTGCCTCTTCCTCGAAGACCGCGAGGTAGGCACCGAGGAGAGGGTTGTAACGGGCGATCCGCGCCAGTATGGCCTCGACGAGTTCCAGCGGCGAGAGTCGCTTGGAGCGGATGGCCTGAGCCAGTTGCATGGCATCGGCGCCAGGCTCGGTGTTGCGCGTAGCGAGGGTCATTTCCAGTTGGAAGCTAGCCTGGCTCTACGGGACGGCAAGCTAACCGTCCATGATCACAAGTCGTTGATCGGCAAGAGCTTGAAAAGCAGGCTTGCATCTTCGGTTTTTGTTCGGTATATGTGGAGCACGTATCCTTCGAGCGGTTCCGGAGATGGCCAGCATTGCACTTCCCGTACTCGAGTCCGGCGGCACAGCACTCAGTGCCAGTGGCTCGCTACCTATCCAGCCTGCTGGTGAACAGAGCGACATTCGGTACTACAGCGTAGAGGCACGCAGTGTACTCAACTCACCCGAGTCCACGGGGATGGGGTTCTGGTCTCTCAACCCGTACATCGGCTGTGCTTTTGGTTGTGCCTACTGCTACGCTCGTTATGCGCATCGCTATGTGGCCGAGCGGGCTACAGCTGCGCAGCAGGAGTTAGCAGTCCAGTTAGTGGAGCTTCCACCGTGGCTGGCGTTCGAGCGAAGGATACTGGTCAAGCGCAACGCCGCCCAGCTTCTGCGTGCCACGTTGGCGCGATCCCATCGCGGAGTGGCTCGGCGACTCAGGGCCGGCGAGCCCATCGCCATAGGTACTGCCACCGACCCTTATCAACCTGCTGAACGCCGCTACCGGGTGACGCGAGCAGTGCTGGAAGTTCTGGCTGGTGAAACCGGTCTCACGATCGGGATAACGACCAAGAGCCCCCTCGTTACGCGCGACATAGACCTGCTGCAGCGTATAGCTGTGCGCTCCAGACTCAGTGTCAATGTCTCCCTTATCACTCTGGACCGCGACCTGGCTCGCCGCATCGAGCCACGAGCCCCTACACCGGAGGCACGGCTGCGCGCCGTGCAGCGACTGGCGGCCGCGGGAATCGACACTGCGGTCAACGTAATGCCGGTGTTGCCAGGGATCACCGACGAACCAACTCTTCTGGACGAACTGATCGAAGCTGTGGCCAAAGCTGGCGCCAGGCGGGTGCATGCCTGTGCCCTCAGGCTCCAGGCTGCTGCCCGCCAACGCTATCTCCCCTTCATAGGGGAAAAGTTTCCGGCTCTGGCAGCTCGTTACCGCAGTGCCTACGCAGCCGGTCCCGAAGTGAGCGAGCGCTATCGCGCCAGTCTACGTCGCTTTCTAGCAGCACGCTGTGTAGCCCATGGAATCGCTTTCGGAGCTAGGGAAGGGATTCCCCATCAGCCGCTCAGAAACGATCAGGATGGACCGCAATTCGATCTGTTCGGCGATGCTTGAATTTTTTTTGCCCCGTATTTTCGGTTTTTATTCGGCATAGATGTCTGCTGCTACTGCTTCCGTCCAGGTTCTGCGAGAACGACTTGCAGCACTGGCGCCTCCGCCCAGGGCCTACTCTGGGGTCATCGCCACGGGCGATGAAGCTCTGGATAGCATCCTTCCTGGCGGTGGGATCCCTACTGGGAAGATCGTCGAGATCACTGGTGCCCCTGGCAGCGGACAGACGACACTCGCCAGACAACTGGTAGCAGGCGCTCTCGCTACTGGACGCATGGTGGCCTACATCGACGGAGCTAAGGTGCTGGCTCCTCGCGACTGGCTCCTATCGGAACACTCGCTTTGGATCGTTAGGCCACCTCCGGATCGGGTAGCTCGGTGCGCCGACCTCCTTTTGCGCAGCGGCGCTTTCGGAATGGTAGTCGTGGACGGCTCGGTACTATCGCGTCCAGTAGCTCTCAGGCTCTCACGCTTGGCACGAGAGCAGAACGCAGCCCTGGTCGTTGTAAACCGTAGCGATAGACCAGTCCCTAGCAGCGCTCTTCGCCTGAGAATGGCCAGATCAAAGAAGTGGCGCCATGAAGAGCAGTTTCAGTCTCGTTACTGGCGCATCTTTATCGATAAATGTGGGATGAATAGAAGTGTGGAGGTGAGTTGTGGAGTGCCACTGGCGTGTCGCCTGCGTACGCATACCGAGGTTCCCGATCGGCGCGGTGTGGCGCCACGTGATCGCAAGGGGAAACGGGTCTCTGGGGGATGACTCACTATCGGCTTTCTGGGACGAAGAACCTCTGGTTCTGGTGGACGGTGAAGAAGCGGTTCGTGCCGTAACGGCCGCCGCGGCTCGTGTTTCTATCGTCAGGGGGATGTCGCTGCATCAGGCGCGAGCTCGCTGTGCGGCGTTGCGTGTCCTGCGCTGGGACGAAGATGCTATAGCTGCCGAGGTGCGGCGTGCTAGTGTGGCCTTCTTGGAGGCCAGTCCAGCGGTTGCCCCGTCATCGCATACGCCTGGAGTCTGGTGGATCGGAACCGGGGGTGGGGGGTCTCGCGATCGCGAGGAGGTGGCGTTAGCTAGCGAGCTCCTAGCCATCGCGCGGCGCTGGCACCGTTCCGCCCGTGTTTCGGTAGCCGACTGCTGTGTAGCTGCCTATGCAGCTACTTGGGAAAGTGGTCCTACCAGCGGCCCAGATCGCTCCATTCGCATCGTAGCTCCCGGATTTGCGCGGGAATACATGGCGCGTGTTCCACTGGGGCTCGTGCCCATGGATGCCGAGTTGCGCCAGGCGCTACAGGCGCTGGGCTTCGAGCGGGCTGGCGAACTGGCAGCTCTGCCGCCTGGCGAAGTAGAGCAGCGCTGGGGCGACATGGGGCTAGCTGCTTGGCGGCTTGCCTGCGGGGACGATCCACGCCGGCCGGTTTCACTGCGATTCGAGGCCCCGCGTTCTGTGTCGGTGGAGCTGGTCCCCAGTATTTCCAGCGTCGAGCCGCTGCTTTTCGTGCTAAGAGGAGCGTTGGAACGACTGGGTAGCGAACTGGCTAGCGATGGCCGTGCCGCAGCCACGATAGCTGTGACTCTGACGCTGGACGATGCCCGCGGCCCCCTCCCGGTAGCGAGGCCACACACGGTAACCCGCGAAGTCAGGCTGGCCCATCCTGCAGCTCGTCCTTCGTTACTGTTCCAACATTGCCGAGCACTTTTGGAAGAATGGCGGCTTCCAGCTGCGGTATGTGGATTGGCTGTAGCGATTACGGCAACAACCAATATTCATGGCGAACAGGGCGATATTCTGGCGCCATCATGGCATGATCCTGATGCTATAGAGACACTATTTTTACGCCTTCGACAAGAGGTTGGTAGCGAGATCCTACGGCCGATCCTACGGGACGAACATCGGCCGGACAAAGCCGGCACTTGGGCACAGGCTGCTCCTAGCCGGACAGTGGATCGAGAACGCAAGGCACTGAAACTAAAGAACACAGAGCCAGCCTTTCACCAGCTCGAACGGCCTGAAGAAGCCGAGGTGGAAAGGCGGGACGGAATCCCTGCCGTACTATGGTGGCGTGGCCAGCGAATCGAGATCGCTCACGCAGCCGGTCCAGAACGCCTTGCAGGCGATTGGTGGCGCGACCCCTATGCCCGTGACTACTGGCGCTGCCAAGACGCAGACAGCGAGATCGAACTCCTCCTAGTGCACGACTTCCTGCAAAAACGCTGGCTAGTCGAAGGGTGGTATGACTGAGCGGAGCATCCCTATCACTACGGCGCCCAACGGTAGTTACGCCGAGTTGCACTGCCATTCCGCTTTTTCCCTTCTGGACGGCGCGTCGGAGCCGGAAGAGCTGGTAGCTCGCGCCGTAGCGTTGGGAATGCCAGCACTGGCCCTCACAGATCATGCCGATCTAGGTGGAGCCGTGCGTTTCGCCCAAGCCGCTCGAGACGCCGGGATTGCAGGCATCGTCGGAAACGAACTCACGCTGGCAGTCGACCGTCGTCGTACCCACCTAGTGCTTCTAGCCATGACGCGCGAGGGCTACGGGAATCTCGCCACCCTCATCACGCGGGCCCGGCTGGACACGCCGCGCGGCCAACCCGTGGTATCGCTGGATCTCCTGGCACGTCACGCTCGCGGACTATTCGCCCTCAGCGGCTGCGCTCGTGGATGGATACCATCGCTTCTAGCAGAAGGCCGATACGACGCAGCCTGCGATGCCGCCGCTACCTTGCGCGACATTTTCGAGGGCAACCTGGCCATCGAGTGCTGGGATCATCACTTGGGCGAGGAACGCGCTCTCGTGCCGCACCTGATCCGCCTAGCTCGAGCGCTGGACCTCCCCTGGCTCGTCACTAACGACGTTCACTATGCCACTCCCAGAAAGCGCTTAGTCCACGACGCTCTCTGCGCTCTCAGACACGGACGTACTCTGGATACCATGGGCACTCGCCTCCGCCCCAACGGCGAATGGTACCTGAAAGGAGGGGCCCAGATGTTGCGCCGCTGGCAGGACCGACCCGAGGGCGTCGGTGCCACGTTAGGCATAGCAGAGCGCTGCACCTTCCGCCTCCACGACCTCAGGCCGGCCCTTCCCGCCTTCCCGCTACCCCCTGGCGTGAGCGCTGACGAATATCTCGCCCGCCTGGTGGAACAAGGTGCCCTAGAACGTATCGGCCGGGCAGGCGCCCGCGCTCTGACGGATCTTCCGGAATCCTACCGCAAGCAGATCGACCACGAACTGGACATCATCCGCAGGCTGGGCTTGGCCGGGTACTTCCTCGTGGTTTGGGACATCGTGCGCTTCGCTAGGCGCGCTGGGATCTTGTGTCAGGGACGCGGATCGGCAGCCAACTCGGTGGTCTGTTACGCTCTCGGGATCACCGCTATAGACCCGGTGCGCATGGGACTACTCTTCGAACGTTTTCTGAGCGAGGAACGCCAGGAAGCACCGGATATCGACATCGACTTCGCTCACCGTGACCGCGAGAAAGTGCTCCAGTACGTGTACGAACGCTATGGCCGCGAACACGCCGCCATGGTCTGCGAACACATCACCTATCGCGGTCGTTCAGCGGTGCGCGACGCCGCTAGAGTGTTGGGCTTCTCTACCGCACAAGCGGAGGCGCTCAGCACCGTAGCGGAACGCTCCTCCGCTGCAGCTACCGCCCGGGCGTTCCGCGACTGCGGCGCCCACGGGAAGCTCGACCCGCTAGTCGCTGCCGGCCTCGATCCCGCCGACCGGCGTGTACAGTTGCTCTCCGACTTGGTAGAGGGGCTGCATAGGCTCCCCCGCCATCGCTCCATACATGTGGGCGGATTCGTGCTGACGCGCGAGCCGTTGTGTACGGTCGTACCGATCGAACCGGCCTCGATGCCGGGACGCACGATCATACAGTGGGAGCGCGACGATCTCGATCCAGCCGGTCTGATCAAGATCGATCTCCTGGGACTGGGGATGCTCACCGTACTCCAGGACTGCCTCAAGTACATTCGTGCCACGCGTGGCGTCAGCTTGGACCTGGGTCAGCTGGACATGAACGACCAGGCTGTCTACGACGATCTGTGCGCCGCGGATACTATCGGTGTCTTCCAGGTCGAGAGTCGCGCTCAGATGAACACGCTGCCGCGATTGCAGCCGCGCTGTTTCTACGATCTAGTAGTAGAGGTCGCCATCATTCGACCTGGCCCTATCCAAGGCGAGATGGTCAATCCATACCTGCGACGGCGCATGGGTCTGGAGGAGATCACTTACCCACACCCCGCACTCGAACCTGTCCTCCGCCGGACTCTGGGCGTACCCCTCTTCCAGGAACAAGGGATGCAAGTAGCGATCGCGGCCGCAGGCTTCACCCCGACCGAAGCGGACGCTCTGCGCCGAGCGATGGGTCACAAGCGCTCTCGCGAACGTATGGCGTCCATCTGCCAGAAGCTCGTAGACGGTATGCAACGCAACGGTATACCGTCCGACGTCGCGCAACGCATCTACAATCAGATCAATGCCTTCGCCGACTACGGCTTTCCTGAGTCGCACGCAGCTAGCTTCGCGCTCATCGTCTACGCCTCTGCGTATCTCAGGCACTACTACCGCCCGGAGTTCACCGCGGCGATCCTCAACGCCCAGCCGATGGGCTTCTATTCACCCGGTACGTTGATCGAAGATGCGCGGCGTCATGGCGTGGAAGTTCGACCCATAGACCTCACGCGCTCGGCATGGGATCATTCGCTGGAGCTTCCCGATCGCAGCATCGTGCCCCACGATGGCGACATCTCGATCATGGCAGTCCCAGCCGAGGATCCGCAGAACGACACCGTAGGGAATCGCGCTCCGGCTGTGCGCCTAGGGTTGCGCCTGGTACGCGGACTGGGAGCTGCCGCGCGCGAGCAGCTGGAAAAGGCGCTGCAGGACGGGCCGTTCCGCGATATCGACGATTTCGTCAGGCGGACTCGTCTCGACGAGCGTGCCTTGCGCTCCCTCTGCGAGGCAGGAGCGTTCGACAGCATGGTATCGGATCTCCCTCGACCGCAGCGGCGCCGAGCGGCCCTGTGGCGAGTTCTCGATGCCGTGCGAGGCGATGCTGGGCCTTTGGCTCCGCGTCATCGCGAATGCTCGGCCCGAGTGGAACGGGCCCTGCTCCCCGCTATGTCGGCACTGGAACTAACAGCTGCCGATTACCGCCTAACGTCCCTGTCGCTCAACGGGCACCCTCTTTCGCATCTCCGCCATCGCCTCCAGAAGCTAGGAGTAAGAACGGCACGCGACATACTGTCGCGGGGCCGCGACGGAGAGCGAGTGACCCATGCTGGACTCGTCATCTGCCGCCAGCGGCCGGGAACCGCTAAGGGGTTCGTGTTCATGTCGCTCGAAGACGAAACCGGGATCCTCAACGCCGTGGTCACGCCTCGCCTCTTCGAGCGGCAGGCGCTGCTGATATCCGGAGCTGCATTGCTTCTGGTACGCGGAACGCTGCAGGTGCAGCAAGGAGTGGTCAATCTCAGAGGAGAACAGTTTCACGCGCTGGCAGCCGGCGCAGGGGAACACTGGGCACCGAGCCGCGACTTTCATTGACCCAGGAGAACTGGATTGTTGCCGCACCGGCTATCACATTAAAGACCCTGCTCCACTCCGACGCACACGTATCGCCCGAATGAAAAGCTGTAGATCCAAGCTCACCCCGCGATGGCCGGCTCTTCTGCTTTGTGCCTGCGTGCCCTTCCTACCTGCATCTGCCCAACTCCGTAACAGCGACTCGGCAGCTGCCTCCGGACGCGGTCACACCCGCCCCCTTTCCGGCCGCTTCACCCCTGACGGCCGGCGGGCCATCGTGGCCAGCCCCGTCCAAGGCAGCATACGCCTGGACGGCGTCCTCGACGAGCCCGCCTGGGCACGAGCCGAAGTCGCTAGTGGCTTCGTTCAGTCTGAACCACTGGAAGGCGAGCCGGCCACCGAGAAAACCGAGGTTCGCGTACTGTTCGACAACCAGTACCTTTATATCGGCGCTTACCTGTACGACAGCCGACCAGCGGGGCTGATCGTCAACGACATCCGCAAGGATTTCCGCGAGGAAGACCAGGACGACTTCGCCGTCCTCCTGGACACATTCGGTGACCGCCGCA
>DATMBI010000021.1:0-2960 GCA_035559375.1 Gemmatimonadaceae bacterium
GTCATGCCGCGGGAGAATACGGCAATTCATCTGGACATGATCTTCACGCAGGTAGATCGGGAGCTTTGTGTCGTGTACCCGCCGCATTTTATCGGCCCAGAGCGACTGCGTATCCTGCTGTGGCGCAAGGGTGACTCTCGCCTACGTGAGATGCCAGATGTGTTCGACGCGCTGGCCGCATGCGGTCTCAGACTGGAGCCGTTGATGTGCGGGGGGCCGCGCCGCGTGCATCAGGAACGGGAGCAATGGTCGTCGGGCTGCAACTTCCTCGCGATCAGACCGGGTCTAGCGCTGTCGTACTCGCGCAACGAGATGACGCTGCGAGAGCTGGAACGGGCTGGATTCGAGATCGTTTCGGCGCCTTCGTTCTTGAGTGGAGAGCGGCAGTTGAGCCCAGAGGCGAGGGCGGTCATCACCTTCGAGGGAAGCGAACTGGTGCGCGGTGGTGGCGGACCGCGTTGCATGACCTGTCCTATAAACAGGGAGGATCCGTGGGGATGAGGTGGGGCCGCAGTTCGAGTCTCTCGAGGTGCAACGGCGAAGCGGACGCAAAGCTCCAAGATCTGCGGTATGCGGTAGTCGACGTCGAGACGACAGGTGCAGGTGCAAACGCGAATCGAGTAATCGAGGTGGCAGTGGTACCGGTGGTGCAGGGGACGATCGGCGATGTGCACCACTGGTTGGTGAATCCTGGGCGCCCGATTCCACCTCCGATAACCCGGTTGACGGGCATAAGCAGTGCGATGGTCCGGTCTGCTCCTCGCTTCGGGCAGGTAGCGGGTGCGGTTCGCCGAGTACTGGGAGGGCGCTTGTTCGTGGCGCACAACGCGGGCTTCGACTGGAACTTCTTGCAGGCGGAGTTCGCGCGGGTGGGCGGACCGCTGATGGTTGGCCATCGGCTGTGCACCGTTCGACTGGCGCGAGCGTTGCTGCCGCGGCTACGCCGCCATTCACTGGATCACATCTCCGGCTACCTGGGCATCGAGAATCCGGCTCGGCACCGTGCTTGGGGCGACGCGCTCGCCACGGCCCGAGTGCTCGTGCAACTCATCGAAATGGCCCAGTCCCGGGGCCTGACGACGCTGCACTCGTTATCGGAGTACACTGCTAAGCGAAGGCCGCGGAGGTTGCGCCGCGCACTACCCGCCGCTGCTGAGTGGGAGGAAGCTCCATGAGTGTGGCCTGGCCGTTGGTGGAGGCGCTCCCGGTAGCTCGCTGGAAGGTGCACGCCATACAGGCGGGTGGGATCAAGCTGGATGGCGGAGCGATGTTCGGAATAGTCCCCAAGCCGCTTTGGGAGCGGCGCATTTCGGCTGACGAGCGCAACCGGATTCAACTGGGGATGCGCTGTTTGATCATAGAGCATGAAGTTGGGCCGGTGCTAGTGGATACAGGCCTCGGTAACAAAGAAGACGCCAAGTTTCACGACATCTATGGTGTCGAAAACGGCGGTCGCGGTGGCCGCACGAGGCTAGAAGACGGGCTGCTCGAGCTCGGGCTTCGACCTGAGGATGTGGCCTTGGTGATCCTCACCCACCTGCACTTCGATCACGCTGGAGGGAGCACCTATCGCGAGGGCGGGGTGGTGAGACCGACGTTCCCTCGCGCTCGTTACGTCGTACAACGCGGGGAGTTCGAGTTCGCTAGTCGGCCTAACGAGCGTACGGCTGCTAGTTACTTACCCCACAACTTCCAGCCGCTCGTAGATGCTGGGATGCTGCAGTTCGTGGACGGGGACGTGGAGATCGCTCCTGGAGTGACGCTGGTTAGGACCCCAGGCCACACCCCCTGGCATCAGAGCGTCCTTCTGGACGCAGGCAACGAGCGTGTCTTTTTCCCAGCTGACCTCTTCCCGACCGCGGCCCATGTTCCGCTTCCTTGGATCATGGGCTACGATGTCGAGCCGCTAGTCACGCTAGAGACCAAACGGCGCATTCTGCACCAGGCGAAAGCCGAAAATTGGCTCGTCGTGTTCGAGCACGATTCCAGGGTGTCTTCGGGGCGCATCGTTCACGACGGAAAGGGGTTCTTGGCTGTTCACGGGGAACGCGAGAAAAGTGCCTAGGCTCACTTGCTGCTGGAGCTTCGCCGGCTTAAGTTCTTCCGCACAACCGAGCAAGCAGAGCGTCGGCTCTCACCCTCCGGCCCTTTTAGAGGTGCTGTAGGAGTCATTCGTATCCAGCGCTGGTAGTCACTGTGTCAGCGCTGGTCGTGGGCTCCTTGGAGGAGCCCATTTTCGTTGGGCGCTGGCGTCTCGCGCGTGTCGAACACGACAGTCACCATGGAGGGATCTTCGCCATTCAGGATACGAGCAAGCGGATCCGAGTAAACCGGCAGATCAGGATCAGTCCGGTAAGGGTAATCGCACAGGATGGGACTCAGCTGGGGATCATGGAGGTCGAGAAGGCCCTAGCGCTGGCGGAGGAGCAGGGGCTGGATCTGGTGGAGGTCGCTCCCATGGCGCGACCGCCTGTGGTGAGGATAATGGACTTCGGCAAGTTCAAGTTCGAGCAAGCCAAGCAGGCGCGTCTAGCCAGAAAGAAACAGCACGTTATCCAGCTCAAGGAAGTCAAATACCGTCCTGGCATCGACGAGCACGACTTCGAGACCAAGACTCGGCATGCGCGCCGTTTTCTGGAGGAGAAGAACAAGGTCAAGGTGACTTTGATGTTCCGGGGTAGGCAGATTGCCCACCCGGAGCTGGGTCAGGCAGTGGTGGAGCGGGTAGCGCAGGAGCTTTCGGACATCGCCAAGGTCGAGAGCCCTGTGAAGATGGAAGGAAAGCAGTTGACAATGATTCTGGCACCGAAATAGGCGAGCTAGCCATGCCCAAGATGAAGTCGCACAAAGGCGCACGGAAGCGGTTCTCGTTGACGGGAACCGGAAAAGTGCGCCGTATGCGGGCCTACAAGAGCCACATTCTCACGAAGAAGGACCCCAAGCGCAAACGCCGCCTGCGC
>DATMBI010000022.1:0-5217 GCA_035559375.1 Gemmatimonadaceae bacterium
ATACGCTCGCCCGCAAGATTCACTAACACCCTCGCACCCGCCAAAAGAGCCGGCTGGCGTCTCAGTTCCTCCCAGGTGATATCCCGCCTACCGTACTTGCGGCGCCCGATGCATACGACTTCATGTCCGCCCTGGCGCAGAAAAGAAACCAGAGCGCTTCCCACGAAACCGCTCCCGCCGGCGACCGCAATGAAGCCCCCAGCAGCACTGTTGTCGGGCGTATGCCCCTCTGTCACAGCGAGAAAGTTAGCCCGAGGGCGAAGCTAGCGCGACGGCTCCGAGGGCTAGCGCTCCTCAGTCGCCTGGTGCGTTCTGCGTCAGTCGAGGCAGTCGTAGTTCGTATTCCAGTTCAGCCACGGCGCCGCGCCGCCTGATGACTCCGTCGACCCTTCCTTTAGCGTGGGCCAGGCTGGCGCGCACCGCGTGCAGCAGGGAGCCCTCGCCGGAGAAAAGCAGTTGATCGGGCGGTGCACCACCAGCAAAGCGAACCACTACCTCGTTCGCGACGTTTCCGAACCAGACGCTCACTTCTCTCGCCCCGCCTGCACGTAAAGTATTCCCTGCCACGCTCTCCAAGAGAACGAGTAACGAGCGCAGCAGCGCCGAGTACCGGGCTAGTACGGGTTCGGTCTCCGTGTCGCCGCGGACCGTGCACGCAATGCGTTGCAGGTCGACATGGTGTTCGTGTAGCCTCAAGACTACTGGAAAGATGTCCTGAAGGCGAATCGGTTCGGGCGACGCTAGAGGCTCCGACGTAAGCGAACGGTATAGCTGCAGTAGATCGTGCAGTCGCCTCGCTTCAGCGCCCAGCGCTCCGGCTAGCGTTTTGTCGGAGTACTCTTGTGAATCGAGAAGTGCGATGGTCGCTTCCACCGCGGTAAGGCGATTCGTGAAGGAGTGATTCAACCCCTTCAGCACCTTCTCGGCCACCCTCAGCCATTGGTCTCCCCAGTAGCGCGCGGGTGTCGGTCCTTCCACGTACAGTTCGCTGGATGTGAGCTTTTCGGCGAGCATCGAGTTGGAAGCGATTTTTCGTGGCCCCTTAGACCCTCATGAGACGATCGAGGGAAGCACTTGGGCACGCGACGGGCGTCGGGATCGGGTGGTGCCTGAGCGCGGTACTAGCTACCCTTCTGGTAGGCACGACCCCCCTTCACCACGGTAGGTAACCGGATGATGTATTCGCTGCGGGCCGCAGCCCTGCTAGTGCTGTGCACTCCATTATCGCTGTGGGCCCAGGACCCTTCCCGCGCTGTTAGCGGCGCGGCCGCCCTCATTACAGAAGCATTGATCCGCCGTCACGTTGCGGTGATCGCCGACGACTCGATGTTGGGGCGCGACACGCCCAGCCGGGGGCTCGAAGCAACAGCAAATTACATAGTTGCCAACTTCAGGAGACTCGGTATCGCCCCAGGGATAGAGGGCTATGTCCAGCGCTATGCAGTCAAGACGCAGCGCGTGAACCAGGGGGCATCGTCGGTCCGCTTCCGTTCAGGGACAGACGTGGCCGAGGCGCGACTCGACAGCGATGCCCTCCTCCTCGGCGCACCGCGGGCTGCGCGCGGCGTGACCGGTGCCGCTGTGCTGCTGGGTGGCAACTTGGATTCCGCGGGTGTACTCGACCTCGATATGCGCAACAGGGTCGTTCTCCTCGTCCTCGATCTCGAGCGCCCGCAGGCTAGCTTGGGCCAGGTCGTTGGCCAGCTCCTCGACGCGCACCCCTTGGCGTTGGTCGTGGTCGCCAACCGCGATACCGGTGTCTTGGCCCGCATCGTTGCCAGGCAACGCGGCGAGCAGACCGGGGTGGATTTCGCGGACGAGCAACCGTTGCTGCTGGAGGTGAACGACCGGGCCGTCGCTCCGTTGCTGGCAAGATCCGGCGTGAATTTGTCGGAGGTACGATCCTCGAGTCGGACCGTGACGACCAGTCTTCCGGCACTCGAAGTGACGGTGGACATCGTGTTGGAGACGGTGCGCGAGGCAAGCGCACCTAACGTGGTGGGAGTGGTGCGGGGCAACGATCCAGCGCTGCGGGAAGAGTACATAGTGTTCTCCGCGCACATGGATCACGTAGGTGTCAACGCATCCGGCGCAGCGGACTCGATCTGGAACGGCGCGGACGACAATGCGTCCGGCACCGCAGGGATATTGGCGCTAGCGGAGGCTTTCTCGCGGGCGCCGACTCGCAGGTCTCTCGTTTTCCTCGCGGTGAGTGGCGAAGAGAAGGGTCTCTGGGGAAGCGACTATTTCACCCGCAACTCGCCCATCCCTCTCGAACGAATCGTCGCCGACATCAACTTGGACATGATCGGTCGCAACTGGAAGGACACGATCGCAGTGATAGGGATGGAGCATTCGGACCTCGGCGAAACGCTCATGAGAGTAGCCGCGTCACGCCCCGAACTGCGCATGCAGCCCATAGGCGATATCTGGCCGCAAGAACAGTTTTATTTCCGTTCCGACCATTACAACTTCGCCAGACGCGGAGTCCCGATTTTGTTCTTTTTCAACGGCACGCACGCCGACTATCACCAGCCCAGCGACTCGCCCGACAAGATAGACGCCGAGAAGGCAGCCAGAGTGGCGAGGCTCGTGTATTACCTCGGCGAGGCGATAGGAAATGCCGACGCACGGCCCCGCTGGAACCCGGAGAGCTATAGAAGAATCGTAGGAGGCGGGCGTTAGGTGGAGTAGGTTCAGCTCCGCCAATCGCTCAGCCTTTCCCAGTAGGACCGTGCGGGCATGCGAGCGCGCTCCAGTAGTGTCCGGGCCGCGGCGATTTCGTCCTCGTTGATCGTGTGCCCCATCCCCGGATAGATACGCAGATCTACGTTCCCCCCCAGCTCGCGCATGACTCCAGCACTGAGGTGGAGGCGCGACAACGGGATGTGTGGATCGGAGTCGCTGCAGCCGAGGAATACCGGTGTCCCCTCCAACGAACCAGTGTAGTCGCGACGTAGGGAGTCGGGCCCGATCAGCCCTCCGCTCAGTGCCACTACCGCCCCGTACCTCTTAGCGTTGCGGGCCACGTACTCCAGCGTCAGGCAGGCTCCCTGGGAAAAACCCACCAACGCCGTGTGTCGGTGCGGTACACCTGCAGCTGCTACTTCGGTCAAAAGATCGCCCAAGACCTGTAGCGCAGATCCCAGCCACGGCTCGTTCATTTCCAGTGGCGCCAGAAAGGGGAACGGGTACCACTCGTTACCTGCTGCCTGCGGCGCCAGGAAGGCGACGTCGGTGACCGCCAGTAGTGGTACGAGCTGCAGGATCCCCTCGGCCGTAGCTCCACGGCCGTGTACGAGGATTGCCGCGGCTCGGGCATCTTCGAGCGGGACACCGCTTCGCAATACTGGCTGACCCTGGTGGCTCGCTCGCGTCGCGCCGCTCATAGAGGAGCGAGCTGGGCTGCGATGGCAGCGCGTTCGGGCTCGAGCCACGGAGGGAGCATGAGCTCGCTCCCCAAACGCTCGAGAGGCTCGTCCACGAGGAATCCTGGCATATCGGTCGCGATCTCGAGCAACAGCCCGTCGGGCGCCCTGAAGTAAATGCTCTTGAAGTATTGGCGATCCAATACAGGGCTCACGCTGACGCCCAGAGCCATGAGATGCTCTCGCCATGCTAGCTGTTCCGTCTCGTCCCTGGCTCGGAACGCGATGTGGTGCGTCTGGCCAGCACCACCTAATGCGCGCCGTCCACCGCGTGGCCATCCGAACATGGTCAGGGTGCTGTGCGGCTCGACGCGGCCGTCCCGGTAGCTGGCCCAGAACCAGTGAAGCGTGGACGGATCGTCTTGGTTGAACGTTTTCTTGACGATTCGCAACCCCAAGGTCGCCTGATAGAAGTCGTGCGCTCGCTCCAAGTCGTCCGTTATCCCTGTAATGTGATGGATCCCCTCGAGTGCCATCTGTGGCGAGATCTCGGGCACCGGTTCCGGCCAAGTGAGCGCTGCGATGGCTCGCTCGTCGCGGTTACCGCGGATCTGTGCCGAAGGCGGTGGATCTACCTGTCGCTCGCCTAACGAATCGGCAGGTTCGTCCACTGCGTAACCTGGTCCACGGGTCGCTATCTCCAGTATCTGGCCATCGGGATCCGCGAAGTAAATACTGCGGAAGTAACCGCGGTCGTACGGCCCGACCACCCGCACTCCGTGATCAGAAAGCCGGCGCTTCCACTGTAGTTGCGTTTCGGCGTCCGCGGTTCCCAGCGCTAGGTGGTGGATACCGCCCACGCCCCAACGACCCGGCCCGGCGTTACGCCACTCGAAGAACGTGAGCAAGGTGCCAGGCGAGCCGACCGCATCTCCGAAATAGAGATGATAAGAAGCAGGATCGTCGAAATTGACGGTGCGCTTTACGAGCTTGAGGCCCAAAAGATCGCGGTAGAAGGTTACCGTCCGTCGAGCGTCGGAGGAAACCATTGTGATGTGGTGAAACCCCGGTGTGAGCATGAGGGCCTCCTCGCGAAGGAAACGCACCGCTCGCAATATACCGTGAGGCGCCAGGCTACCGAGCAGCTCGAGGTCGACTCTGGCAGACTAGCCGGCGGGTGGCTAGTCTAACTCCCCCATTGTCACCCCGACAACGAGAACTCCCAGTAACGGAGAGTCGCAATGGCAGCAGACAAGACGGTGCGGTTCTACCGCTGGTCCGATATACCCGTGGAGAACGTCACGCCCTCGCTGGATCGCAAGCTCATCACCGCTGAACGCATGATGCTGGCCCAAGTTTTCCTCAAGAGAGGGTGTGTCGTCCCGCGGCACCGGCACGAGAACGAGCAGCTCACATATATTCTGGAAGGTGCGCTGCGCTTCTGGATAGGAGAAGACGAAAGCGAGGTCGTAGATGTGCACGCCGGAGAGGTACTGCACATACCCTCTAACGTCTGGCACAAGGCCGAAGCGCTCGACGACACGCTGGATGTCGACATCTTTTCGCCGCCGCGCCAAGACTGGCTAGCCAAGACGGACGACTACCTTCGAGGCAACAGGTAGCGATACCGCGTGCCTGCGCGCTGACCCCACCAGGCTACGCATGCCACGCCTACGGCCACCGCGACCAAGGCGGCCGAGAGCCGGCACTGGGCTACGTAGTGGCCCATGCGCGCACCCCAGTTCGTTCCAGGTGGCGCCCCGTTCCACTCGATAGCTAGATCGTTCAACGAACGACCGGCCCTCAGGAACAAGCCGACTCCTGTACCGAGCAAAGTCAGAGCTAAAGC
>DATMBI010000023.1:0-4648 GCA_035559375.1 Gemmatimonadaceae bacterium
ACGAGTTGGCCACCACGCTCACCGAGCTCATCGCCATGGCAGCGGAGGCTAGAACGGGGCTGAGCATGATTCCGCTCACGGGATACAACGCGCCTGCCGCCACGGGAATACCGATCACGTTGTAGATGAACGCCCAAAAAAGGTTCTGGCGCATCGTCACGACCGTCCGGCGTGCCAGCAGCACCGCGTCTGCGATGCGCCGCGGATCGCCGGTCATGAGCGTAATGTCACCGGCCTCGATAGCGACATCGCTTCCGGTCCCCATCGCTATCCCCACGTCAGCTCGGGCAAGAGCGGGAGCGTCGTTGATGCCGTCACCCACCATAGCTACGACGTGCCCGCGCGCCTGCAGTTCCTCGATGGCCCGCACCTTCCCCTCGGGGAGTACGCCAGCGATCACCCTCTCTATACCTACGGCACGAGCCACCGCACGAGCCGATTTCTCGACGTCGCCGGTGACCATTATCACCGATAGACCCAGGCGACGAAGGCGTTGTACCGCTTCGGCCGCTGTGTCCTTGATCGTGTCGGCAACGGCCAGCAATCCTGCGAGTTGACCGTCCACAGCCACGAAGACCACAGTGGCCCCTTCGGCACGCAGCGACTCCGCCTGCTCTAACATCGGGCCCGCATCCACGCCGTTGTCGCTCAAAAAGCGATCGTTCCCCACTATCACCTTCTTCCCGCGCACTTCGCTCACCACTCCCCGACCCGTTACTGATCTGAAGCCAGTAGGCCGGGGAATCTCTAGCAGTCGGCGGTTAGCCTCCTCCAGCACCGCAGTAGCTAGCGGGTGCTCGGAATCCATTTCGGCCGCGGCCGCCATCGTGAGCACCGCGTCCTCGTCCCAGTCGTCGCGAGGCACGACTCGAGCGACCGCGGGACGCCCCACAGTGATCGTGCCTGTCTTGTCCAGCACTACCGTATCTACGTCCCGAATCCGCTCTAGCGCCTCGCCACCCTTGAGCAAGACTCCCATCTCAGCACCTTTCCCGGTCGCGACCATGACAGCCGTCGGAACAGCCAGGCCCATAGCACACGGGCAGGCTATGATGAGCACCGAGACAGATGCGGACATCGCGCGCACGGCTGGTGCGAAATCGGCGACCGTATACCAGACTACGAAGGTCGCAATGGCAATCGATATCACCACCGGTACGAAGACCGCACTGACCCTGTCCGCAAGTCTCTGAATCGGAGCGCGCGACGCCTGGGCGTCACGCATCATCTGGACTATTCGAGCCAGTACGCCGTTGTTCCCGAGCGCAGTTACTCGGTAGCGCAGCGAACCACTGCCGTTGAGTGTCCCCCCGATTACCCGATCCCCCGGGCCCTTCGCCACCGGAATAGGCTCGCCCGTGAGCATCGACTCGTCCACCGCGCTAGCCCCCGCGATTACCACACCGTCCACTGGGATGCGCTCGCCAGGACGCACCACAACCTCGTCCCCCACCCGTAGCCCCTCGAGTCGTATCTGCAACTCCTGGCCGTCGCGAATCACACGCGCAGTGCCTGGCTGGAGTTCGACGAGCCTCCGGATCGCAGCCGACGTCCTGCGTTTAGCCCGAGCCTCCAGTGTGTTCCCGACCAGGAGGAAGCCGAGTATCAGGATGACAGCTTCGTAGTAGAGGTCCGGCGCTACACCACTGCGCACGAACACATCGGGCGCTACGGTCGCCACTAGACTGTAGGCAAAGGCTGCTCCCGTTCCCACCGCTACCAGGGTGTTCATATCGGCCGAGCGGTGCCGCACCCCTGTCCAGGCGCGAGTATAGAAATGGCGGGCAGCCCACACCATCACGAGAACGGTGAGCAGCAAAAGCGAATAGGCGATGACGCCTCGGGGGAGCGAGTAAAGCCACGGCAACGCCACACGGAGCGGGAGGTCCATGACGCGCGCTGCCCACTGCATGAAGGGATCGCCCACTGGGCGCACCCCGTGCCCCGTGTCGCTCATGAGCGGTACCGACGCCACCATAGCTACCAAGCCTGCGCCTAACGCGAAAAGCGCCTTGCGCCGCAGCGAGCGATACTCCCGCTCTCGCCCCTCCTCCAGCGCAGCTTGCTCCTCCAGAGCGGTGCGCAACTGTAGCGGCAGCTCCGCACCGTAACCGGTGCTACGTATCCGCTCCACCAGCGTGGCCGCGTCCGTGGCTCTGGGGTCGAAACGCACCGTCGCCGAATTGGTCATCAGGCTGACGCTGGCGTCCAGCACCCCCGGGGTACGTTCCAGCACCCTCTGGACCCTTGCCTGGCAAGCGGCACAATGCATCCCCGATACAGGGATCGTCATGCGTACCGTCAGCCCCTCCACCGAGCCGGACGGCCGCTCGGCTAGGTCTACCGCGGTCCCCTCGGGTGCACCTGCCACTCGGCGCGACAACGTACCCTGGTCCGTCGTGCTAGTCACCCGCCTTTCCTGCGCCACGCGCCTGGCGTCGGCCGGATCGCGAGCGCAGCTCCTCGCCTAGAAACCACCAGTTCACGGCCACGATAAGCGCCAACCCGACCACGAGCACCAAGACACGATCGCTGCTCAACCGACCACCTCTTCAGCTTCGTATCCAGCCTCGTACACCGCGTCCACGAGTGCTCCGACACCACTTTTCTCTTCGTCGAGGCGCACCCGCGCGTTGCCGATCTCTACGTGCTCTACAGTCGCTCCTGGGACGGCAGCCAGGGCGGCACGCACAGCCTCGACACAGTGCCCGCAATGCATGCCAGAAATGCGAAGGTCGACCATTCTCATGCCGGAAGGCTACATACCCCCCTCCCCTATGGCAACCCCCCGCACTCCGACCAGAGTGTGGGGAGATGCCCTACTGAGCACTGGCACACGTCAGCTAGTTTATCTGATTCGACTCTCCACCATGTCTATACCAAACTTGCGACGCGAGTATTCGCAGGCTTCGCTCGACGAGAAAGACGTAGACCCTGACCCGCTGGTCCAGTTCAACCGCTGGTTCGAGGAAGCGATCGCTGCCGAGCTTCCGGATGCGAACGCGATGGCGCTGGCGACTGCTACGCCGGACGGCCACCCTTCGGTGCGTATCGTCCTTCTAAAGGGAGTGGACGAACGCGGGCTGGTCTTTTTTACCGACTACCGAAGCCGCAAGGCGATAGAACTGGACGAGAATCCACGAGTAGCGCTGGCTTTCTACTGGCATGCTATCGAACGGCAGGTGCGCGTAGAGGGTGCCGCCGAGAAAGTGAGTGCGCCGGAGAGCGACGCTTACTTCCTCAGCCGGCCAGTAGGATCGAGGCTAGGTGCGTGGGCATCTCCGCAAAGCACGGTAATCCCCTCGCGCCAATGGCTGGACGCCGAATACGCACGTGTGGCAGCACGGTTTGCCGGAGGCGAAGTCCCGCGGCCCGAGCATTGGGGCGGTTATCGTATTCTCCCCGACATGTTCGAGTTCTGGCAGGGACGCCCTAACAGGTTGCACGATCGGCTTCGCTATCGACTCGGCCCTGCGGGTTGGATCTTGGAGCGGTTGGCTCCGTAGCCCGGCTAGTCGTACTTCTCGCGCTCGGCCGCGAGCACTTCGTCCAAGAGCTTGCGGTAGCTCTCGTACCTAGCGATCGCGATCGCGCCGCTCCCTACAGCTTCGCGTACTGCGCACCCCGGTTCGGTGGTGTGGCGGCAATCCGGGAAGCGGCATCGGTTCAGGTGGGGCCGCATCTCCGGAAAGCAGGTATCCAGGGCGGTAGGTGGTAGCCCCCAGAGTCCTATCTCGCGCAGCCCTGGCGTGTCGGCGACGTAGCCGCCACCGGGGAGTGGGTGCAAATACGCACCCACGGTTGTATGTCGGCCTTTGCCTAACGAAGCGCTTACCTCGCCGACCCGGAGGTCGAGGCCAGGGTACATGGCGTTCATGAGAGACGACTTCCCAACGCCAGAGGGTCCCATGAGCGCCGAGGTCCGCCCCTCGAGAGCACGGCGCAATTCGTCGAGCCCAATTCCCAGGCGGCAGCTGGTGAAGTGGAGCGGGTATCCTATGGCCTCGTATAGAGCGAACTGCTGCCTCACGTCTTCTGGATCGACTAGATCTATCTTGTTGACGACGATCCGAGCCGCGACACCACTGGCTTCGGCGACGACCAAAAAGCGATCCAGCATGCGCAGATTGGGATCGGGCAGCGCAGCAGCGAACACCACCAGGGCTTGATCCACGTTCGCCACGACTACCCGTACCCCCCTGGCACCGCCCGGTGCTCGCCTGACGAGCTGCGACCGCCGCGGGAGAATTTCAGCTATGGCCCAAGAAGAGCCTTCGGTCCGCAACAAGACTTCGTCGCCCACCGCCAACTTGATTCCGGCGGCGTGCTTGACACGGCCGCGTAGCACAGCGGAAACGACGGTGCCATTCTCGACGTGCACGTCCCACGCCCCTCCCGCTTTGCGGAGGACCACGCCGCGCAACACTAGCTCTCGCTCGCAGCGTCCCACCAGCGGCGGCCGGTGGCGCCGCGGGCAGCGATGAGGGTGTCGAGAAGTCGCTTCACCTCGGAGAGCGGCATGCGGCCCAATCTTGCTCGAGCTTCCTGAACAGTCCGGCCCCGCACCAGGTAGTCCGACTCCAGATGCCCCTCCACGCCCTGCGGACCCAACCGACGCCAACGCAGAAAGAGAAAATAAGCAGCGAAG
>DATMBI010000024.1:0-2373 GCA_035559375.1 Gemmatimonadaceae bacterium
CGAGCGCCAGAGCCCGTTCCGTAGTCGCGTCGTATGGGGTCAGCAGGATGCCGTCCGCGGTCTCGACCGCTAGCGAGCGGTCGCCGGCTTGCAGGTGCAGCCGAGCCGCCAGGTCTTTCGGCAGCGTGGCCCCGAGCGACCCACCCACGCGCCGTACCGCCACTTCCCGGACCATGGTGCCTCCTCCGCTGGGTAGCACAGGAATGCTACACGGGGCAACGCCGGCTAACAAGCGCCTGCAGTTGTCGGGCTCGCCGCGCACTATAGGTGCGGGCACAACCAGCCGCCCGCGCGGCCGGCTCGCCCGCAACTGAAGCGCATCACGTTAGGCGTCAAAGGGCCGCGAATGGCGCGGGGCCGGTCGGGCACGTCATGTCCGTTCTGGTTCACTTGCCGGGCGACGGTCCGGCCGCCAAATTGGTCTTATGGCGCCTAAACTTATGGACTTCAGCCATCTGTCTGTCTCAGAGCGCCTCCAGCTTGTTGAGGACCTCTGGGACAGCATCGACGACGAGCACATCCCGGTCCCGGAGTGGCATTTCCAGGAGCTGGAGCGGCGTCTAGCAGAGTATCGGGCTCACCCCGAGGCCGGCCTTCCCTGGGAACAGGTACGCGAGCGGCTCTACAAGCTCATCCGGTAAATTGCCGGCCCTCCTGATCCGTGCGGCGGCCGAGGCGGACATGCTGCTGGCCGCCGAGTGGTACGAGACGCGTGCTTCGGGGCTGGGCACTGAGTTCCTGCGTGCCGCGGATGTCTGCTTCAGCCTCATTCAACGCATGCCGCAGGGCTACCAGCTGGTCGCTCCCGAGGTACGCCGCGCCCGGTTGCGGCGCTTTCCGTTCTCGGTCTACTACGTTGCCACAACGGAGCGCATCGCCATTCCAGCCGTCCTGCATGCGCGCCGAGACCCTGGGGAGTGGCAGAGTCGGCTTTGACGCCTAACCACGCGTTGGAGCTGTCGCCGCGGCCGGGGTGCGCTTGTGCGCGACTCTTGGCCTCGGTCTCGTGCGCGGGTTCGGTGCGCGCAGCCGCGGCGCAGCTCAAGTCGATCGCGTTAAACCGCCGCCGATGAGCATCCGATTCGCGCTGTTGGGACTGCTGATCTGTGTCATGGTCAGCCCAGTCCGTTCACAGAGTTTGCGCCCAGCGCTGGACTGCGGCCGGACTGCGGCTTGCTTGCCCATGGAGCTCGCCCTGGGGCGCGGGTATGAGCGGATCGTCGTTCGGCGCGACAGCCTGGGAGACCTGTTGCGACTCGAACTCCGTGTCCGAGGCAGGCGTCCTCAGGAGGCGCCCCGTGAGCATAGCCTAGTCATAGCCGGGTCCGATGAAACCATGGGTTGTGGGGAGTTCATGACTCCCGCCGGCGTTCCCGTTCTCGGGTATAGCGGTGAAGGCCACCCTATCATCCTCACCTCAGCCGGTGAACTGGAGATCATGGATTCGCTGATTGGCGTGGGCTGCCCGAACTGCGCAGAGTTGCGCACAGTTCCAGGCTACCGCGTCGCAGGCCGGTTGCCGACGCCAGCGTGGGATCTCTGGGCGCTAGGATATGATCCGAGGACCTTCGGCTATAGCGATACCGGTGCCTTGTACGTTCCCGACGGCGCCGGCAACTGCATCGAAGTGCGCGCCGTTGGGAGGTTCCGACTTGCAGCTGCGTCGGCATGCTCGGGGCTTGAGGAAGTAGGCAACTTCGAGCGTCCTGTCAGCGGTCTTCGGCTGCAACCAGCAGAATGGCTATTCCGCAGCGCCAATCGGCGCCACGCGCTCTTCTTACGAGCTGGCGCCTGCACGTAGCGGCGGCGGCTTAACTAAGGGTTGGAGCTGTCGAGCCGGCTGGCCGCGCCGTACACAGTTCTGTATCCTTGTCTCGTTCTTGAGGCGGCGCGGCGAAGGCGCCGGCTCGCAGCTCAACCCCGACTCGTTAGCAGGCCCGACTACACCTATATGTCACTGCCGATCTACGACTACGCTGAACTCCCTTCGGACGAGCGCTCCCTAATCGAGCGCACGTTCGGCGCCTTTACGATGCTGGCCCAGGTCTTGGAGTGGGGCCGAGAGGTTGAACCGCCCGTCGTGGTCGACGACGTGATCACTATGGACGAGTACACGCACGATGCCCTCGCGCGGCTGCCGAACGGCCGCTACATCGCCTTCGACACGACCTGACTGGGTGCACTGACGGCGGTCGCCGTCTGGCCTGCAAAGCCTTCGCCGGACGAGCTCCTGCGTGCGCGCGTTAATCGCGGCTGGAAGGCCACCCCAAGCGCGCTGAAGGGTGGCGACAGGATCCTCGGTCACGCGGCCTGCCTGTTCGAGCCCGGGCATCGGCACGGGCACGACCACGCCTAGCGATGGGCCAGCTAATA
>DATMBI010000025.1:0-5765 GCA_035559375.1 Gemmatimonadaceae bacterium
CGATGACAAGCGGTCGCCCGGCGCCTAGCTAATGCTGCGCCTTTCAGGCGTAGTTAGCCATTGCTTCGAGACGGCGGATACGCTCCTCAGTGCTGGGATGTGTCGAGAAGAGCTGCATCAACCCAGTGCCGTGAGCAGCCAGCGGGTTGACCTGAGCCAGAGGTGCCACAGCCGGCGATACTTCCATGGGGATACGGCGGGCCGCCATCTCGAGCTTGCGTAGGGCCGAAGCCAGGGCGAGTGGCCGTCCGCAAATCTCCGCCCCGACGGCATCGGCCTTGAACTCTCGCTGACGGCTGATGGCGAGCTGGATGAGGGAGGCCGCCAGCGGCGCTAGAATCATCATGGCCAAAGATGCTATCGGGTTGCGATGTTCGTCGTCTCGACCGCCGCCCCAGAGATAACCGAACCACGCCAGATTGGAGATCGCAGCAGCGAGCGTCGCGGTCACGGTCTGTAGCAGCATGTCGCGGTTCTTGATGTGAGCCAGCTCGTGGGCGATAACCCCTTCGAGTTCTTCGCGGCTCACCAGGTTCAGCAACCCCTGGGTGACGCAAACCACTGCGTGCTCCGGGTCGCGTCCCGTAGCGAACGCGTTAGGCTGAGCGTGCGGCGCTATAGCGACAGTGGGCATCGGCAATCCCGCGCGCTGCCTGAGGCGATCCACCATGGAGTAGAGTTCAGGAGCCTCAGCCGCTGTGACTACCTGGGCGCCGTACGCCCTCAGCACCATACCGGCAGAAGCGTAGTACATGAAAAAGTTCATTGCCCCGGCCAGCAGCAGCGCGGTCGTAGGCCCACTCTGGCCGCCGAGGGCGCCTCCTACCGCCACAAAGAGTGCGGTAAGGCCAGCCATCAGAACGAAGACTTTGATGTTGCTCATAGTTTCGGTCGAGAGAAGGATCCACTATAAAAGGCGAGCTTTCGCATGGCAGGCGAAATCCCGCCCAGCGAAAGTCTCGCCTGATCGCGTCGCGACCCGACCGGACCGTGCGCACCGCTCGGCACGCAGTCTTGACGATCCGGTCGCGCGAGCAAAGTGCCCGCGTAGCTACTCCCTTTCCTTTGGCTCTCATTATACAGTGACTGGGCTTTCCCGTTCCAGTACCGGGCGGTCACTACGACCATGACTCACGCCGTGGTTGGCAGTCGCAGCCCAGAATGCTAAGTTGCCTCTTTCGAATTAGTTGCGCCGCCTAGGGAGACGTAGCGCGGTGCCCGTGGCGGCCGCTTGCGAAGTACCATCGGAGTTCCATGGACGACTCGCTCAACCCGCGCCGCGCGATGATCGGTGCGGCTCGCCGTTATCTCCTCGAGGCGCTAGATACCGGGACAGGCGGCGAACTGCCTTTGGAGAACACTTTGCCGCGTTTGACCCCCCGTGCGATAGAGAGAACACGCATGCCACGCACACGTGAACGCATCCTCGCTAATCTGGACGAGATGTATCGGGAAGCATTCGAGCGCGCCAAAGCCGCTGGCGACGAGGCACAGATGGCCTCGCTCGACTTCGCATACCGCCGCGAGCAACTCTACTTCGAGATATTGCTCGACATTCGCGATGCCATCGAGCGAAAGCTATAAGCGCTCGCGCGAGTTTGGCTCGTGCCACTCTCCTGAAATCACCCAGCGCAGCTCGAAGTCACACGCCCGGGTTAGATCGCTCTGGGTGGGGTGGTTACTTGTTTCACTAGCTTGGTGTGACCTCACCGTGTTGCAGGGGTGCACGATGCAATCGAGCCGTGAGACCGCTATCTCGTTGGCGATAGTTAACGCGCGTGTGTGGACCGGCGAGACGCAGCGACCATGGGCCGACGCTGTGGCCATCGCTGGAGACACGATCGCCGCCGTCGGGTCGTCGGCGGAGATACGCAAAGTGGCGGGTTCAGCTCGTGTACTGGACGCCAGAGGGGGACTCTTGGTCCCTGGCTTCGTGGACGCCCATGTGCACTTCTTGGAAGGCGGTTTTCGGCTTGCATCCGTCCAGCTCCGAGATGCACGCACGCCCGAGGAGTTCGTGCGCCGCATAGCTGCGTTCGCCGCGACCGTGCCACCTGGTACCTGGATCACAGGTGGCGACTGGGATCACGAACAATGGGGCGGTGCGCTCCCCGAAAGGAGCTGGATAGACTCGGTAACGCCGCAGCACCCGGTTTGGGTCAACCGGCTCGATGGTCATATGGCCCTCGCCAACAGCGCTGCGCTGCAGGCGGCGGGAGTGACTCGAGCCACCGCCGATGTTCCTGGCGGTGCGATAGTCCGCCGCCGCGACGGTGAGCCCACTGGCATTTTCAAGGACAACGCGCAGGCGTTGGTTCAGCGCGTCGTACCGCCTCCGTCCGTCGAGCAGGAAGATAGGGCGCTGGAGGCGGCTATGGATTACGTCCTCGCGCGCGGCGTCACCACGGTGCACAACATGGGAAGTTGGGAGGAGCTGGCCGTGTTCCGCCGTGCCCACGCGGAGGGACGACTGCGGGTACGCATTTACGCTGCGGTACCTCTAGCTAGCTGGGAAAGGCTGCGCGATACGGTAGCAGTGCGAGGGCGTGGCGATCGGTGGCTGAGGATCGGGGCTCTCAAAGGCTTCGTAGATGGCTCGTTAGGCTCTCACACGGCGGCGATGTTCGAGTCCTACAGCGATGCCCCCGGAGATCGTGGACTTTTCGTGAACCGGCCGGAAGACCTCTATGCGTGGACGGCCGCGGCAGACCGTGCAGGACTGCAGGTCATGGTGCACGCCATAGGGGACCGCGCCATAGCTACGCAACTGGAGATATTCGAGCGAGTCGCGCGCGAAAACGGTCCCCGCGACCGCCGTTTCCGGATCGAGCACGCGCAGCATATCCGGCCAGCCGACCTACCTCGCTTCGCGCAGCTACAAGTCATCGCTAGCATGCAACCCTATCACGCAATCGACGACGGGCGCTGGGCAGAGAAGGTGATCGGGCCCGAGCGCGCCAAGACGACCTATGCCTTCCGCGCTCTTCTCGATTCCGGAACGGTGCTCGCCTTCGGCTCGGATTGGTTCGTGGCACCACCCGACCCGTTACTGGGGATATATGCCGCCGTGACTCGGCGCACTTTGGACGGGCAAAACCCCCGAGGATGGATACCCGAGCAGAAGATCACGGTGGAAGAAGCCTTGCGCTGTTACACTGCCGGCGGAGCCTACGCTGGCTTCGAAGAACAGGTCAAGGGTACCGTCGCTCCGGGCAAACTAGCCGACTTGGCCTTGATAGATCGCGATATCACTCGCATCGATCCGGAGGAAATTCGCAACGCCAAGGTAGTGCTCACGATCGTGGGCGGACGCATCGCGTACGAAGCAGCCCGCCAACAGCAGTAGGTGATCGTGGTTGCAGCGATACAGTGGTTCGCTTTCGCAGCTCAGAAACGCACGATCTCGCGACAAGCTGCTACGAAATCCTCCACCTGCGGCAGGATGGCGTCCTCCAACCGAGGTGCATAACCCACGAACGTATCGGTCGATGCCACCCGCATTACCGGAGCGTCCAACCAGGCAAAACACTGGTCCGCGATTCGTGCGGCGACTTCGGCGCCGTACCCCCACGAGAGCGGATCCTCGTAAGCCACTATCACTCTGTTCGTGCGCTTCACCGATTCGAAAACTCGTTCCTCGTCCCAGGGCGAGAGCGAGCGTAGGTCTATGACCTCGACGGATACACCTTCCTCGGCGAGTTGATTGGCAGCGACAAAAGCACGCTGCACTGTGGCGCCGTAGGTTACGACCGTTACATCGCTCCCAGACCGTACCGTCCGAGCCTTGCCGAACGGGATCATGAAGTTAGGTCCCGGATAGGCGGCCTTGTTGTAAGTCTGCCGGTATAGATGCTTGTGCTCCAGAAACATCACGGGGTCGTCACAACGGATCGCCGTGCGCAACAGGCCGTTGGCGTCCAGGGCGGTCGCCGGGCATACGACGCGCAGGCCCGGGATGTGCGTGAAGAGCGAGGCCCCAGTTTGCGAGTGGTAAATAGCGCCCCGTATGTAGCCGCCGTAGGTAACGCGAACCACCACCGGCGCTGCAAAGGCGTTGTTGGACCGCCAGCGCATCGTCGCCAGCTCGTTGCGAAGCTGCATGTATGCGGGCCAGATGTAATCGAAAAACTGTATCTCCACTACGGGTTTCCAGCCCCGTAATGCGAGTCCTATCGCGCGGCCGACGATGTTGGCCTCCGCTAGCGGAGTGTTGAATACCCGCAGCCCGCCGAACTCCTTCTGTAGCCCCCAAGTGACCTTGAAGACTCCGCCCTTTCCCTTGACTAGGGGCAAGTACTGCTCCCGCGACACATCAGCGACATCCTCACCGAACACTAGAATCCTGGCATCGCGCCGCATTTCGTCGCGCAAGCAGGCGTTGAGGAGATCCACCATCGTGGTTTCGTTCCCGGAAAACTGAGGATCTTCCTCGGTGTCGAACTGCTCGCTGGTAGGATCGACATCGGGCGAGTAGACCGCGAAGTAAACGGTTTCCTCGCCGGGTTGCTCCTGCCTGAGCGCGTCGTCGGTGGCCTGCAAAACGCGGGACTCCACCTCGGCTCGTATCCCCTCTAGTTCCTCCTCCGTGGCATGGCCCTGCTCCAAGAGCCAGCGAGGATAGGTGGACAGCGGGTCGCGCTCGGCGTCGGCTTGGCGCTCCTCCGGAGGACGGTAGAGAACCTCGTCGTCCGAGAGCGAGTGCGAGTAGGGACGGATAACATGAGCATGGACCAGTGCTGGACCCTTGCCGGCACGCACATAGGCAACCGCCGCTTGCATGGCCTCGTACGACGCCAAAAAGTTGCAGCCGTCCACCTCCTGTACGAACAGATCAGGAAAGCCGGTCAGCAACCTGGAGATCGAACCACCAGCGGTCTGGACTTCGACCGGGACCGATATCGCGTACTGGTTGTCTTCGATGAGATAGAGAACAGGCAGCTTGAGGTTACAGGCGGTGTTGAGAGACTCCCAGAACTCTCCTTCGCTCGTCGTACCATCGCCGGCCGATACATACACTATCTCGTCTTCCTTGACGTTCACCGTGCCGAGACGGCGTGCGCGCCAGATTCCTTCGGCGCAACCCACAGCCTGCAGAAACTGAGTCCCTGTGGGCGAAGACTGCGAAACGATGTTCAACGCCTTGTGTCCCCAGTGGCTCGGCATCTGCCGGCCGCCGGAATTGGGATCAGCAGCGGCTCCGACAGCCTCGTAGAGCATTTCTTCGGGCGTCATGCCGAGCACCAGGCAGAGTGCTCGATCGCGGTAGTATGGGAAAAACCAGTCGTACGACGGCCGCAGGGCGTAACCGGCAGCCACCAAGACTGCCTCGTGTCCGGCACCGGAAATCTGGAAGAAGATCTTGTTCTGGCGTTTGAGCTGTATCTCGCGATCGTCGAGGCGCCGTGAGAGATACATGAAGCGATAGACGTCGAGCAGTTGCTGCCGGCTCAACGGCTGGGCGACCCGCTCTGCCGTCCTGGGCTTGGTTCTAGCCATGCCGATACGTGGTTGAGGTGATTGGCTGGTAAGATACTTAGAGGTACCACCCCTGGTCTGCCAGGGCCATCGCTGAGCCACCGGCGAACCGGTCCCGGCGCGAGTGTAGTGAACGCGGCTCTCTGACCGACGAGGTGGCACCGTTCGTGCAGCAATTACGGTAAAACGGCAAGGAGCGCTCCATGATTCCCACGAGGCCGGGCTGCATCTTCTGCGAACTAGTGCACGGAGGTGCGGAAGTGTCGTTGTGCTACGAGGACCGCGAGTCG
>DATMBI010000026.1:0-2133 GCA_035559375.1 Gemmatimonadaceae bacterium
GCTACGAGCCGATACGGCACATTTCGACGCACGGGGCGTTGCGCCGCGAGCAAATGGTGGTACCGTTCATTGTAGATGTTGCCACGGAGCGGCCGCGCCGCAGCATCGACATTTTTCCCTCGGCCGCAAGGTACCTCGGGAAAGCCGTACCTGCTGGTACGAGCGGAGTCGCGTTCGTATAGACGCCAGCGAGCGTCGAGGAGGTTATGTGCGGAGACCGATCCTTCTTGTGGCTCTCGCAGCTGCAGCCTGTGCTTCTGGAGCTGGAAGCGGGACTGCGCCGTCGGGAGCGACGCCTGTCCCGCGCGGCAACGCCAACTTGATTACGCAGGAAGAAATCGCTGCGGGTAGCTACCAGACTGCCTTGGACATCGTGCAGAATCTGAGACCCAGCATGTTGCGCGGACGTGGCGTGACAACGGGCGTAACCGGGGCGGATGCCAGCGGTTACGAGGGACCAGTGGCTGGTGTAGTCGTGTACTTGGAAGAGGTCCGCCTAGGGGGCATAGAAAGCCTGCGGTCTATTCCTGCGGCCGGTGTGAAAGAAATCCGATACGTCAGCGCGCGCGATGCCACCACACGCTGGGGCACCGGACACCCCAGTGGAGCAATTCAGGTGATTACCAAGAAAGGGCGATAGATCCGAGACGACGAAAACACGATTCGCGAAGAGAGGCGTTGGAAAATGACGAGATTCGTCCCCCTGTTGCTTGCCTTGCCACTTTTGGCCGGTGCCTGCGCCACACACGGCACCGCTGCATCGGCGCCCGGAAGCACCCGCACTCAAGCCGTGAGACGGGAAAACGTCATTACTTCCCAGGAGATCATGGAACGTCCGGAGCTTGCCTCCGTGGCCGATCTCGTGCGGCAGCTACGACCGCGCTGGCCTAGTGCCGTTACGGTTTTCGTCAACAACGACCCCTACGGCACCTTCGAGTCGCTGCGGACGCTCTCGGTGAGCAACACCCGCGAGGTGCGCTACCTCAGCCCGTCCGAAGCACAGATGAAGTGGGGATCCCGCTATCAGGCTGTGATCCAGGTGATCACTAAGTAGGTGGCACGACCGATACTGGAACCGGTAGCTAACAAGCCGTGAAGTGGTTGCGCCTGTTCGCTGAACTGGTTATTCGAGCTGCCGTTTCACCATCGACGGCAGTTGCTCTGCTGGTGGTAGCGTGGCGCTTTCGCCGCAGGCACTGGTACCGAACTCCACCATTCCTTCCCGTTCCCTCGCGCAGCTACTTGCGCTGGCGCCTCTACACAGCCTATGGCGACGAGGATGTCGTACCACCGGCAGAGGATGTGGTGCGTTACGCCCGATGGTCAGTTCGGCGTTGAACAGCCGGCAGGCAATCGTGCCACCGGCCCACTTGGTCAAGGCGAAGGCGTACGCGTTGGGGTTCGATCTTGCCGGGATCGCACCTCTCGGACCGATGAACACAGCCGATGCCTACGAGAGCTGGATAGCGCGCGGCTTCGCCGGCGAGATGCATTACCTGCAGAGGGGGGCGGCAAAGCGACGCGACTCTCGGTCACCAGTCCCAGGCGCTCGGACGGCGATCGTGGTCGGATTGGATTATGGAGGGCGCCAGCCGAGCGGGCGGGTGGCTCGCTACGCCAGGGGACGCGACTACCACCGCGTGATGGAGCGACGCCTGAGGGAATTGCGACGCTGGCTCGAAGCTACCTGTGGTCGGCCAGTTGTCGGCAAGGCTTACGTCGACACTGGGCCGTTGCTCGAACGGGAGCTGGCCCAACGAGCAGGGTTAGGATGGATAGGCAAAAACACCAACCTGATCGCTCCCAGGACCGGTTCGTTTTTCCTCATCGGCGCACTGCTAGTAGACCTGGAACTGGAACCAGATCCGCCCTTCGATCGGGACCGATGTGGGCGGTGCCAGCGATGCCTCGAAGCGTGCCCGACCGACGCATTCGTCGCCCCGCGAGTGCTGGACAGCAGGCGGTGCATTTCTTACCTGACGATCGAGCTCCGCGGCGCCATCCCTCACCATCTGCGTCCCAACATGGGTGAGTCGGTTTTCGGATGCGACATCTGTCAGGAAGTGTGTCCCTGGAACGTGCGCTTCGCCCGCGAGCCGCACGATTCCGAGCTGACTCGTCCCGACTGGGTGG